>JADFMC010000033.1 GCA_022564085.1 Fidelibacterota bacterium
GCGTGATGGCTGACCACCTCGAAGCGCTGCTCGGCGAATAGCGCTGCCAGCAAGGAACGGTCGGTGATGTCGCCCTCAACTAATTCGGCCTCTGGAGGAACATTCCGTATATTACCGGTGGAAAGGTTGTCGAGCACAAAAACCGTATGACCGGCTTCTATGTATGCAGCGGCCACGTGTGAACCGATAAATCCGGCGCCGCCGGTCACTAATATTCGCATTGGGCCTCGTTATTGCTCCTTACCAAGTAGGTTCCAATCGGGCTGAATATTAATACCCCGGCTGTATCACAATAAATTAATCTTGGCCCCGGCTACTGGACCAAATCTGTGGGGCCTCAGTATCTGCTTTCCGGCGGGGCAAAACCGCTCGGTGGCCGGAAATGTTTTCGAGAAACGGAATCAGTGTATAACTTATAATAATGTGTCCGACCCTCATAAGAACCTTTAGAAATGGGGATAGCGGAATCCTCGGCACACTTGGGATTTTCAGGATCAAGTTGATTGTATTCCGGGTACATACAGGCCGAGGACGAGTAGAAGAAAAGCCCCACGCCGGCCCGGTGGGCAGCCTCCAACATATTAAGATTTACCAGGGCGGAATTGTGCATGATATCGGCGTCATTGTCACCGGTAAAGACAAACCCGGCGCCGCCCATATCGGCAGCCAGTTGGTAAATCTCGTCGAACGGCCGGTCAGTGATTGCACGGCAAACAACCGGATCGCGCAGGTCGCCGATTACAAAATCGTCAGCCACAGAAGGCACATACTCATGCTGCTTGAGATCCACACCCCGAGTCCAGTAACCTTCACTTTTCAATCGTTTAACCAAGTGCCCCCCGATAAATCCACCGGCGCCACATATTAGAGCGGTCTTTTGTTTATTCACTGCAAGTCCTCACTTAGACAATATTTGGGATCAATATACTGCGCCCGGGACGCACTCCAGGTAATTGACCCAGCGGTATGGCCAGCCACGTGATATCTGCCTGATTGCGCTAGTCCCGTTGGAGCCAGATACTGATTCTAGGTACAATTATTGTGGGGGAATTTAAAAAGAATATGGGTCACAGGTGCACGATTGCCCAGCGGGCGCAGGCCATAGTCCGATCCAGCTGCGCGCCATGAATTGGCAGCTAATTATGGGCCTGGAGAAGCATCCGACAGCAGGTGGGGGCTGGCGCTAAAACGCCTGATACCGCCCGAAATTGATAGACGCCGGCGACGGTGATTGCCCCTTGCAACCGAGTATCAATAGATGTAAGATGCACCGATTTCCAGAACCAATGGGCATTCCCTAATTCCTGAGGCATATTGATAAAATGAAAATTACCCTGGCGAGAGTCCCTTCGAGGTCCGCGCTATTGTTATGCGCCCTGCTAATAGTATCCGGCCCGTTTGCCAGGCAATTACAAGGTCAATACATTCCCCAGGAAATGCGACAGGAACTTGTCAGCCAAGGTATCGATGTCGATGAAGTGATAAACCTGGCCCGCCAATTGGGTATCGATCTGCAAAATCCCGATAGAGCGCTGCTGCAAGCCCGTCGGCTCGGTGTTCCCGAGGCAGATATTCAAAAAATGCTCACCGTATCCAGAAGAATTAAAACCGGCCAACTACCAACTACCCTGTTGCTGGAACCACTAATGATTGAGGAGACAGAAAGAGGAATTCCACCATTTTACTTGACCGGCGGGAAGCCGGAAGTAGAGGAGCATATCCTGCTGGGAGAAGCCGAGGAGGAGCCCCTCCCGGTTTCGCCCTATTTCGGCTACCAATTTTTCCAGGGTGTCCCGGACGAATTCGATATCAGCGCCGTCGGGCCGGTGAATGACGAGTACTTGGTCGGATTTGGCGATGAGTTACGGTTAACAGTCTGGGGGGCGGCTGAATTCCAGTATGACCTGCAGGTAGATCGCGAGGGACGAATTTATCTGCCTAACGTTGGTCAGTTTACCGCTGCCGGCAAGCGTCTACAACGCCTGCGGCGCGACCTTAAAAAGTGGCTGGGACGGACCTATAGTGGACTGGCTACCACTCCCCCGACCATCTTCATGGATTTGACCCTCATCAGGTTACGCCCCATCAAGGTGTTCGTGCTGGGGGAGGTAGCCCGGCCGGGGGGCTACACGGTACCTAATTCCTCGACCGTTTTCAGCGCCCTGTACCGGGTGGGCGGCCCCTTAACCAGGGGATCTCTCCGGCAGATCCAGGTAATCCGGAACGGCAAACTTAAAGCCACCGTCGATTTTTACAATTACCTGTTGAAAGGATATGATAGCAACCAAATTCGGCTGACTGAAAACGACCATATTTTCATCCCGCTCCGTGGCAAAACAGTCAAAATTGCCGGTGAGGTTAAGCGCCCGGCTATTTACGAAGTCAAGGAGAACGAGACTTTGGCTGATTTGCTGGAGTATGCCGGTGGCCTCACGCCACAAGCATATACTAAGCGTCTACAGATCGAGCGGATCATTCCCTTCGGGGACCGCAAAGATCCCTCCATTGCCCGGGAGTTGATAGATATGGAACTGGAGCCGATTCTCACCGGCCGGCGAACTGTGCAGCTGCGGGATGGGGATTCAGTATATGTTTTCTCGATCCTGGACGTGGTTAATAATGCAGTCACCGTATCGGGCGCGGTTGTCCAACCGGGGACTTATGAACTGGGGGCTTCGATTCGCACATTGAGCGATTTAATTGTTGCGGCAGACAGTCTGGCCGGCGAGGCTTATCTGGCCAAGGGTGACCTGGTCAGAACATTGGACGACTCGACCAAGGTGTTAATATCCATCGATATCACGAAGGTAATCCGGAACGACCCCCAACATAATCACATACTCCAAGCACGGGATCATTTAATCATCTATTCTCTCGAAGAGCTGCGCATCAAGCAATTCGTGACCGTAATGGGGGCGGTAAAGGAGGCGGGGGATTATCCTCTGCAGCAGAATATGACTGTGGAGGACCTAATTTTCAAAGCTGGAGGCTTTGAAGAGGATGTCTTCTTCAAATCAGCACAGTTGAGCCGCCTGAGCTCCAACAACAATCCAGAAGGCACTAAGGTCGAGATTATCGAATTGTCCCTGGTGGGGGCAAAATCGGATAACGGCGTATTCGCCTACGGCGAAAATGACGAGGCCCGCAGCCTGACCCTCAGGCACCGGGATGTCCTGTACGTGCGCTCGAATCCTGACTTCATTCCACAACAACATGTGGAAATTACAGGGGAAGTGTTGTTTCCCGGAGCCTACGCCCTGCAGAAAGAGAATGAATCCCTGGCAGACTTGATTCAGCGGGCCGGAGGTATTCTGGGAACCGGTTTTGCCCAGGGTGGCCGCTTGATCCGGGAAAACCAGCGGGTAGTGGTTTCTTTCGAGGCGATCATGGAAGGTGATACCCGCGCCGACGTAATTCTGCTCGACGGAGACCAAATCGTCATACCCAGGAAGCCAAACACGGTGGCAGTCCGGGGTAACGTGGGCATCGAAGGACTGATCAAGTACCGCCGGGGGAAAAAGGTCGCCTATTACCTTGATCAAGCCGGTGGGGCGCAGGAGAATACTCTGGATATCCTGCTTACCCAGGCCAACGGCGCCACCTACAAATTGGGCCGTAAGTTGCTGATTTTCCGGCAGAATCCGGTAGTGGACGAAGGAGGCACCATTTTGGTCACATCCGAGGAAGATATTCGGCCGGAGGATCGAACCGATACAAGGCAAATCATCAGTGAATCTTTGGCCATGGTCACCAGTGTGCTGACCGTGCTGCTATTGACCCAGAGAGTCAGGTAAGCCTTTCAATAACGACCCGGGCCATTCGCACAGCTTGATTGTTATCGTAGCAACTGCAGTGATTTTGGCCAGTGCGGTTCACCTGCACCTCGCTGGCTCAGGCGGCGGAAATCATTAAGCGAGCGATTCAGGAAATGTAATCGCCAAGAGGGAAAGAAAAACTATGATCGATGTGAAAGGCGCCCTGGCCCGGCACCTGGCAGTGGTGGCCAAGTTAGAGGCGCTGGAACCGACTATCCGTTCGATGGCCCAACGGATATCAGAGGCACTGCAAGAAGGGGGCAAAGTGCTGTGGATGGGGAACGGAGGCAGTGCGGCGGATAGCCAGCACCTGGCGGCGGAGCTGGTGGGCCGTTATACGCGCGAGCGCCCCGCGGCGGCATCCATCGCCCTGACCACCGACAGCTCCATCCTCACGGCCATAGGCAACGACTACGGCTTTGAATCCATATTTGCCCGCCAGATCGAGGCCCTATGCTCGCCCGGCGATGTCGTGGTGGGGATTTCCACCTCGGGTAACAGCCCCAATGTGCTGGCCGGCATCGAGAAGGCCCAGGCCATCGGGGCCTATACTATGGGGTTCACCGGTGGTGATGGCGGCCGGCTGGCGCAATTGGCCGATGTTTCGCTGGTAGCCCCTTCCGAGGAAGTGAGCCGCATTCAGGAGTGCCATATCCTGATAGGCCATATCATCTGCGACTGGGTGGAAGCTAGCCTGGTAGACGGTCAGGACTGAGCTATAGTGGCCGGGCCGCCGGTTACAGGTAGCCCAACCTTTCGATGCCCAACAGTATGGACTGGGCCAGGGTTTCCGGGTCCTCGCTGCTGGAATCGACCACTATCTCGGCATCCCGGGGCTCCTCGTAAGGGTCGTCAATGCCGGTAAACTGCTTTAGTTTCCCCGCCCGGGCCAGGGCATACAGCCCCTTCACGTCGCGACGCTCGCACACCTCCAGTGGTGTGCTTACATAAACCTCAATATAGCCGCCGTGGCGAGAGATCAGCTCCCGGTTGAATTGGCGGTCCACTTGGTACGGAGCGATGGGGGCGCAGACGGCCACACCGCCGTTCTTGGTGATCTCGCTGGCCACGAACCCGATCCGCCGCACATTGATGGAGCGGTGCTCCTGGGAGAACCCCAGCTCGCTGGAAAGATTGGTGCGCACGATATCGCCATCTAAAAGGGTTACCGGTCGGCGTCCGTCTTCCAACAGCTTTACCAGCAGGCCGTTGGCCAGGGTGGACTTGCCCGACCCGGAAAGGCCGGTGAAAAAGACCGTAAACCCGCGCTGCGATAGCGGTGGCCGGGCTTTGCGTAATTCCGCCACCACTTCAGGGAAGGAGAACCAGTCGGGAATATCCAGCCCCTTGTCCAGGCGGCGGCGCAGCTCGGTGCCGGAGATCTCCAGTGTGCGGGCACCCTCGGGAACCTCGTCCACGGGCATAAATTCGGCCCGGTCCTCCACATAGACCATCATCTTGAAGGGGATCATCCGGATGCCCAGCTCCTTTTCGTGCTCCCGGAGCAGATCCTGGGCATCATAGGGACCGTAGAAAGGCTGACCCTCGCTATCCTGGCCGGGCCCGGCGTGATCACGACCGACAATGAAATAGCCGCAGCCGTAGTTCTTGCGGATAATGGCGTGCCACAACGCCTCCCGGGGGCCTCCCATGCGCATGGCCAGCGGCAGCAGGCTCAGCATGGCAGTACCGGCGGGATATTTTTCGATAACATGTTCGTAGCAGCGCACCCGGGTATAGTGGTCCACATCGCCCGGTTTGGTCAGCCCCACCACCGGATGGATCAGCAGGTTGGCCCCTAGCGCGGCGGCCGCCCGGTGGGTCAGTTCCAGATGGGCGCGGTGCAACGGGTTGCGGGTCTGGAAGGCCACAACCTTGTCCCAGCCGTGGCGGGTAAAGCGATCCCGGACCTCGGCCGGTGTATGCCTAAGTAGCTGGTAGTCATAGTGTTTGGGTGGGGTGATGCCCTGGAGCGTGCCGCCCAGGTAAACCGGCTGTGAGCTATCCAGCAGGTAAAACGCTCCCGGATGCAGCAGATCGGTTGTGCCGAACAGTTCCCGGGCCTCAGCTTCCAGGTCGGGACGCCAGATATCGGTCACCGTGAGCACTGCCAGCGGGAAGCCTTCCTTGTCCCGCAAAATTACCCGGGCGCCTGCGTCGATGGACTGGGCAAATTGCTCGCTCACGTCCAGGGTGACCGGCATGGGCCACAAGCTATCGTCCGCCAGACGCAACCGGGCGAGCACCGATTCGTAGTCCTCCCGCCCCAGGAAGCCTGTCAGGGGCGAAAAGCCCCCATTGAGGAGCAGCTCCAAATCACATAGCTGGCGGTCGTTAAGAAATACCGATGGGAATTTGATGCTGGCCCCTTTAAGGGTGCGGGCCTCATCGGGTGGCAGGAGCAGATTAACCAACCGGCCGCCATGGGGCGCGATAATCGATGATGGCATGGGATAAACCTTAATCCGTGATTGGCATCAGTACGAATGGCGAGCACAGCCGCCAATGGCCGGTCATACTAGACGCGAGCAACAGCGGCCACCCTAACAAGAATATTGCTATAACAGGGTGGGAACTTACTGGGAACCGGAACTTGTTAGCTCGATAAATTTCTGACGGTAAACCTCTTCATCACCGGGCTTGAAACCGGTGTGATGGTAATATAGCACTCCGTCCGGGGCCACCACAAACGAGTTAGGCAGGTAGGCCAGTCCACTGGCGTCCACTACGCCGTACTTCTTGCCCACCGCGCCGTAGCGATCCATCAGCATCTCCAGCTTGATGTCGAAGCGCTCGATATATTCGGCCACCAGTTCGGCCGGTTCGTTTAGGTCCACCAGAAAAATTGTGACCCCCGGAAATTCCTCCTGGAGTTTTTCAAGTTCGGTTATCTCCGCCTTGCAGGGAATACAGGTGGTCTGAAAGAAGCTGATCACAACCGGCCGCTTGTTTACCGCCTTGGCCTTCGGGCCTACCGTCCTGCTCATATAGAATGAGCCACCCTTCTGGCGGGGTAGGAAGAATGTGGGAGCTTTATCCCCCACCGCCAGCTTAACGCTCTGCTTGGCTCCGGATTTGGTCGCCGCAGCCGCCGCTGCCAACTTTTCCGCTTCCTCGGCTTTGACCAGGCTATCCTGCCAGGCTGTCAGCGCCTGGTCCATTTCAGTCAGTTTCTGGTGGTAAATGGACTCATCCCCCGGCTTGAACCCCTGGTGATGGTAATAGACGGTGCCATCCAGGGCCATAATGAACGAATTAGGGAGATCGGCCAGCCCATTCTCGTCTACCACCCCATATCGCTTACCGGTGACACCGTACCTGTCAAGCAGCATCGGCAATTTCAGATCAAACTCGGCGATGTATTGGGCCACCAAATCCGGTTTCTCACTCAGGTCAATCAGATAAATAGGTATCCGCGGGAACTGTTCCTGCAGCTTCTCAAACTCGGCGATTTCCGCCTTGCAGGGTACGCAGGTGGTCTGAAAGAAGCTGAGCACCACCGGCGTGCGCTTCTTCGGTTTGGCCTTCGGCCCGACTATTTTGCTCAGGTAAAATGAGCCACCGGCCTGTTTGGGTAGAAAGAAGGTCGGAGCCTTATTCCCGACCTCAATCTGGGCGGACAGCAGCGAGCAACAGGCAATCAGAGATAAGATGGCTCTATTCATTGGTTTCCTATAGCAGGTTTCAAATACAAGGACCACTAGTGGCTGCGCCCAAGGCTCTCTATCAACTTCAGAACCTCAGCCTGCCCCGGCAGCTCCAGCGTCATGTGGTGCAGCTGGTAATGCACCAGCTCAAACCCGGAATCACCGGCTTTAAACCGAATTTCGCCTACGTAACCGGCACCGCCCCCGGCCTGCACAATGGGCACTCCCTCCACAATCAGCGGAGTTTCCACCACTGTTTGCGAGTGCCCACCGATTATCAGGTCGATTCCCGGATATTCAGTGGCAATTTCCTGATCATTGTCAAAACCGGCATGCGACAGCAGGATGCGAAACGTACCGGGCGGCAGATCTGCTTCCAGCCAAGCCGCAAGTTGCGTCCTCCAGTCACCCAGGTCAAGCCCGGCAAATACGTCCGGCGGATAGAACCGCATCGTCCCAGGGTGGAAAATCGGGAGTACCGAAAAGTCAACACCGCCCTTTGTGATCAGGACCGCTGTCCCCGGCGTTTGAACCAACGGCTGCAGCTGCTTATACTCAGGGGTGCCGTAGGCTACGTCCTGGTCACCGAGATTTATGATGTCAAAATCGGTGATCCGAAAGGCCGCGGTAACGATGGCCTGCACCTCAGGGGCCAGGTAGTCGATGAAGTTGTCACCGTTGTCCACCACCAGTACATCGGGGTTCGAATCCCGGTAGGTCTGGATGAACTGGGCCCGCTTTTCCAGCCCTCCCAGCGGCAGATCGGGGCACAGGCAATTCTCAATGGCCCCATTGGCGCTATTGGTGAAGAGGATGGAAAACTGTTGGGCCGGGAGCTGGGTTGTGGAGCACAGTAGCAGTAGCAGTGGCAGAAACTTGGGTGCGGGCATCAATCGGGTCCTCCAGCTAGTTGCGCATGGCCCCACGCTTCCCTTCCTAGGAAGGACCAAACCAAAAGAAAACCGCCGTAACCGGCAGACAGCCGGTTATTTCAGCAACACCCGCGCCCTGCTCCTGAGCCGGGGGGAGGGTGCCTGGACAGCTATTTCACCCACCCCATTCACTCCCCGCCGTTGGCGGGATCCCATCGGGTATCCAATATCGAGTATCCAGATTATTTCAACAATAGCATCTTACTAGTGTACATCCGTCCTTGCGCCCGGAAGACGGCAAAATAAATCCCCGTGGCTACGCCGTTTCCATACCTGTCGCGGCCATCCCATACCACCTCAAAACGTCCCAGGTCCTGCCATCCTTCATACAGGGTGGTGATCTCCTGGCCCAACAAGTTGTAAATCTTCAGCGACACCGGCGCCGGGCGGGTCAGGCTATATTGCAGACGGGTGCTGGGGTTGAAAGGATTGGGATAGTTTTGCGCCAGGGCAAAGTCAACCGGTAGCAGCGCCAGGGCCTGATCAACTGCCTGGCCCACATATTCGGCGCTGCCCGCCATTACCTTCAGATAATATGGGTAGCGTTCGCTATAATCGGTGATGGCAGCCGGGACTTCACCAGCGGTAAGATCATATACGGCCCGTTGCTGGAGATCCATCAGCACAACCTTGTTTCCAGACGGTAAGTCGCCCTCCAGCCGGGAGGACAGAGCGATGGGACCGGTGGCATTCTTGGTGCGCAGTTGCAGGTCCCAGGTCCCGTCGGTTTCTTCCCAGGAGCGAATGTCCGAGGATAACGCGGTTAGAGTCCCGCCCCACTCCGGCCGTAACATGACCAGGGTAATGTAACCATCGATAAAAGGCGGCTCGGGAGCATCGAAGCGGTCCAGCTGCTCACTGGCCCCCTTGATCCGCCCGATGGAGTTGGCTATATCGGTGTAATACTCACCTCTTAGGGACAGGTGCATGAGCCAGCCATCCAGTTCCTCAGGTTCGGTGGCCTTGGCCAGCAGCATTGGCCCCGGCACGGCACTCAAGATCAGGGTTTCGGCAGTGACACCCCTATTATAGACCGCATAACCACCCCAAGGTAACATTGTGCCCCGTTCGGCGGTCCAATCGGAACCGTTATAAGTGATGGGGCCGTGGAACAAAGAATCATTGAACAGGACCGGAAACGAGAACGGAAATGGATTGCCGATCAGGTTCCACCCGGGTGCCAGTTCGATGTCAAAGCCCTCCAGCTCCTTGGTCCGACCGGCCGTCAGTGTGAAGTTCAGACCGGAATTAATCCTCTGGTTGATCCAATATCCTACACCGGCCTTCAGATTACTTGGGGAGGCATAACTACCAGTGTTGCTATTATAGGCAAACACCTTCCAGGTACGATCACCTGATTCCAACTCCAGTTCTTCACCGATATTGAAGCTCAGGGAACTATTTGTCAAGAAACTGGGTACCGAGAACAGGCGCCAGGTGCTGTCGGGTATACCGTTGGTGTTGGTGAACATGCCCGGAAGGGTACTGGTACCCAAAGTATTATCGGGGTAGCTCACCGGTACCGATAGCGGGGCGGTAAGAGTGTCATTATTGGCCCCGTCAACCGCTTTGATCTGCATCACCAGCCCGGTAAATCCTACTTCGCTGCCAGGGATGGTATAGCTGTACTCGCCAGGATCGCCTTCCAGCATGGTCCTGACCGAGGTATCGGCGATCCCACCCCCACCGGCCAGATAGATCAACTCCACCACTGGCGAACCGCGGTCATCGCTAACCTGGGCCGTCACGTTCAGGTCGCTACCTATCAATGTGGCTTGCGGCCTGGCAAAGCTGATGCTTGGCGCGATAATATCCGGCGTAGCAGTCCCCAGTATGAAATCACTGAAGAAAGTGATGTTGGGGAAGGTCGCCGAATGATCGGTGGCGGCGCTGGCAAAGGTCCTGATCTCCCACGCTCCGGTGTCACCGGTGGGGCGACTAAGGAGCTTGATTCTGCCGGGTTCATCCTGGTATTCCTGAGGAACGGCCCCCGCGCCCAGTTCGAAGGTGATTTCCAGATCAAAACTGCCACTACCGGTATAGTCAAACCTCCACGAAATGGTGGTGGTCAACAGCTGCAATGTGTCGGGAATTTGTCCGGTGGGCGCCTCGGTGATCAAGGCCACCTCGATCACATCATCACCCGAACCCGTGAAGGAGCCGATATCCAACACCACCCCGGTGGATGGGAATTCCACTGTCCCGGTGTCGGTAATGGTTTGTACGTCCACAATCTCGTTCTCCGAGGCCGGGGTGGTGAAACTCTGAATGTTAGTGGCCTCTATCATCGGCCCGCCGCCCTGGCTGGCCTGGGCTTTGAAGATATAAGTAGTGTTGAGAGCAAGCCCGCTGGCCCAGGCTGACACTATAATCGGTACCGTGCCGCTCACCGGATTCTGGCCCGATGGAAACGACAGGATAGTGCCGGGAGTGGCCTCATCCCAAAGTTCGAAAACCACGACGGTTGGAAGCCCATCAGGCATTACTTC
>JADFMC010000344.1 GCA_022564085.1 Fidelibacterota bacterium
CTGAGGCCATTGCGGCGGAGAAAGTACGCACAGCCAATATTAAAGGTAGTATAGAGTGGCTTGATAAGCCGCCATCACTCCTATCTCAAAGGCACCCTGCCCAGCCACGTGGGGGCTATCCGGCCATCAAATCCAACATAAGGTATCCTATCGTTGCGCGATCACAGGGAATCGAAGGCAATGTTATGCTTGCCTGCTACATTGATGAAACTGGTAGTTTTACTAAAGTTAGTGTTCTAAAGAGCATGCCTGGCGGACTGAATGAAGCCGCTGTGGCGGCAATTCAAAAAACCCCGTTTGATCCCGCGATTGATAATGCCGGGAAGCCTCTTGCCAGTTGGGTTGCGGTATCGGTTTTCTTCAATTTAGATGAAATAGAATAAACTCTATATGAGACTCACGGTGCCATAGCGGTAGGTGGCTCCTATGGTGTCGGAGAAGAGTCGCTTGAGGCCAAAGCGCTAGAGACCGGATCTGCTTCGGAGTGCCGGATCAGCGGCTCCGCCGGTTTGCTGAAGGCCCACTTTTTGCCCAGATGGGAAGCCACCAAGTCCATATGGCGACCAGCCTTGATCAGGTCCCGCACCAGGAACAGGGCCGCCCTGCGCTTGAGGTCCTCCTGGTCCAGGTTACCCGGGTCCGGACCAGGCAGCACCACCGGCTGGCCGGTGAACCTGAGCTTATAGGTAAAGGTTTCCCGCTTCGGGCCCAGGACTTTGTAGTAAAGAATATCGCATCCCGCGTCCTTACCGGTTGGCTCATCCTCAAAGTCCACTTCGAGATCCCATCGACCGGCCTCGTTATGATATGAATTATTACGGAGCGGTTTGATCATTATCTGCTTCCTTATAAAAGGTACATCCGCCCTGAGGCATCAGCCCTGGACAATTGGGTACTTGGTCATCTGGCACGGAGTGGCTCTAAAATAAGACTTTAAGCCAAAAAACGAGGGTAAAAGCTAGATACTTTCCTAACAGTGCCGCAACCTAAAATCCTTGCACAGGTACTCAACCACCACCACCCGCGGGAGAACAGATGGTTCGATCCTCCTCAGGTAGCGGCCCGCTAGTCCCTATGGCACCAGAAATGCCCCACTCGCACGTAGCCCATATGCAGCAACACTCGCCAATGCCAGGGCAAGGTCCAGGTAACGTCATTGCTATAGTGGCCGATAGCGCAACCCGCCCGGGCGAGCAGCCGTTCCCATTGGCGGTGCGACTGGAAGCAAACGCCCACTCCGGCGGTATTGGCGCCCATCCCCCGGAGCAGGGGGCGCAGCAGCCGTGAAGAGGTCAGCGTGAATATCAGTAAACCGGGGAGCCCATCGATGAGCAGGCCGTCGTACATGTTCTCAAAAAGGGAGATCCTGCCCCGATCCGATAGCAGTCCTCGCGCTGCCTCCAGCGCATCGACCATGGCCCGTTGCGAGCCGGACCAGCTGGAAAACACCAGGTGGTGCAGCAGCCAATTGAAACAGATCAGATCGAACTGGCCGGGTGCGAAGAGCTCTGCCAGTCGCTCCACCGAATCGTTTACCAGAGTTTTCCTGTCGTGCGGCCGGTTGCTCGCCAGTAGTCGCTCAGAGCTGTCCAACACCGTACCTGAGGCTCGCGGATAGCGCTCCAGCAGTTGATCAGCGAACCGGCCGGCGCCTCCTCCCACATCCAGGAAACGAAAATCGCCCGCCGGAAAATCACTGTCTATACGGGCTGCTACCAGGGGCCAAAGGCGGTCGTCCACAAACTCGACGTCGAAGGCCGCCAGCTGGGTATCATCGAGGGTTTTCATTGCAACACGGGCCGATTGCCACCACTATTTTAACGGCCAAAAACTAACACCGCTAACCGATTGAACGGCAGCGCTATTTAACCGGCCGGTAATTGGCGCCCACTGCGAATATCACTATCTGGGCCTTAACCTTTTCTCCAGCGCCACATCTAATGGGCGACGAGTCAACTCACTAGCGTTCTTTGTTTTGACACTGGTAACGAAAACTAATTTGGAAGCTGAACCATGTACCCAACACTGCGACAAGCCATTCTCATTGCCATGACCCTCACGGGGCTGCTGTTAGCCCAAGGCCCTGGGCCTCGCGGTCAGGGGACAGGAATGGGTCCCTGCGGCGATTCATTCCTCTCAACCGAGCAACGTACTGAACTGCACGATTTAGTGTTCGGTCTTCGGGAGGACGGCACTCCTAGCGAGGAAATCCACACTGCTGTAACCGATTTGTTCACTTCCTGGGGTATCGACGCGCCCGAGTTCCGCCTCGGCTCCCGTCGCCGCGGACCAGGTTATTG
>JADFMC010000034.1 GCA_022564085.1 Fidelibacterota bacterium
GGCCTTCATCTAATCCTCTAATCTAATGCCTGGGAGTACCGCTCGCTCTGACAGACCACGGTCCCAACTGCTGGTGGCAACGGCCTGGTCATAGCGCCCGCAATTTAGCCGCGTGATCTCATCCAAGGAAGGAACATATCGTCCCAAAAGTGGCTACCTATCTCCGGCCATTCACCCGTCCCTGCCGCGGCGCACCCGGAAGCGGCCCGCCCCCAGCAACAGTAACACCCGCAGGCTATCCAACAGCATAAACAGGGGGATGGTGGTAAACCAGGACCATAGCGGAGCATAACGCCGGTAGAGGATCAGATTGCTGCGCAGCTTCCGTCTGATCTTCCGTACTGAAAACACCCCCCAATAGGCGCCGACCTTGTGCCACATGATGGCCGAGGGCACCATCACCAGCTGCCATCCGGCCTGCCGGGCACGGAACGAAAAGTCCACGTCCTCACCGTAGGCCACAAAGGCGGTATCGATCAGGCCGATCTGCTCCACCACCTGCCGCCGTACCATCAGGGCGCAGCCGGTGACGTAATCCACTGAGATCTGCCGGCCGAATTGACCCCGGTCCGGCTGGCGGATGCCCACGTGCCAGAGCAGTCCCCGCCACATGCTGACCCGGGCCCCGGCGTACCACACTAACTCCGGCTGATCGTGATAATAGATCTTAGGCGCCAACAGGCCGATGGAGCGATCCGCCTCGCCGGATTGTACCAGTTGCGTGATCATTTCAGGCGCCACTATGGTGTCGTTATTAAGCAGCAGGATATAGTCTGCATGGGCGGCCAGGGCATATTTCAAACCTACATTATTACCACCGGCCCAAAATAGATTCTCTCCATTCTCCAGCAAATGGGCCTGGGGATACTGTTCCCTGATGGCTTCAATTGTGCCATCGGTGGAACCGTTATCCGAAACGACTATCTCCAGGTTGGGGTACACCACCTTAAACAGCGATTCCAGGCAAGCTAATACATTGGCCTGATCGTTCCAGGTGAGGACCACACAGCAGACTTTCGGGGACTCACTCACCATGTTAGTTTAAGGCCCAGATCCAATCGGGATAACCAACGGCATTCTATTTCCGGCTCAAGACCGCTTTTGCCCGTAGACCAGGATGGCCGTTGCCAAAAACGGCAGGCAGGTTGTATCTCCACGGAATATGGTTTTCCGCAGCCAATGTTTCAACCTGCGGTTTCTGACCATATCCATCGGGGCGGTAATATACTGAACCCTGTGTGGTTTAAAATCGTATTTGCTCATCAACCGTAGTATCTGGCGCTTGCTATATATACGGGCCTTCGCCCATCTGCTATGCAGAACTCTTGGTAACCAGGAGAAAAAGGGCACCCGATTCCAGGACAGAAAAGGCAAATTTGCGCCATGGGTCTCGAATATCCAAGCCTTGTTGGGAACCGATATAATCACTTCGCCACCAGTTTTCAATACCCGGTTGATCTCGGCCATTGCCAAGCCCTCATCCTGTACATGCTCCAGCACTTCGTAGCTGATTACCATGTCGAAGTAGCCGTCCTCAAAGGGTAGGTGTCGGCCAGGGTAATATACCGGGTGAATATTATTGATGTCATGGCTGGAGAGGTATTCACTGAAGATGTCCAGATCGGACTGATGGATATCCACAGCATATATATCGCAATTCTGATCAGCGAAAAATGCAGTTTGGGCCCCGTTGCCGCAACCGAAATCCAATATACGTTTTCCATTAAACGACGTAGCTGCGGTCGATAACCGATATCGACGACGGAGAATTTCCTGGCCCGACTCCGCCGGCTTACCTCTGGCAATATGATTATGCAATATCTCGTGCGAACTATCTGACCGCAGGTATATTTGTCCGTCCCAAAGGGGAAATTTAAACAGTAAATATAGCCCAATTAAATCACTGGAATCAGGCTTAATTTCTCCCCCATGCTGATCCATTACGACTGCCGTCATTTCCAGGGAACGGTCCCCTGCAGTTTTCATAAGACCGAAGGAGTTCACTGCCAAGATTGCCCCCATTACGACCAAGTGACCCGCCGAATTCTGATAATCAAACTGGACGCCTTGGGCGACGTAATCCGCACCACGCCCTTGGTGGAAACCCTGAAGCGATCAGACTCAGGGAGCCAGATTTTCTGGCTGACCCGCTGGCCGGAAATCCTCCCAGACACAGTGGATCGGAAACTCCCGTTCGACCTCCCTAGCATTCTCTACCTGGAACAGGTAACCTTCGATCTGCTCATCAACCTGGACAAGGATGTGGAAGCCTGCGCCCTGGCCAGCCGGGTGCAGGCTGAGAAGAAACATGGTTTTGTGCTATCCGGGGGCGTGCCGGCGCCAGTAGATCAGCTGGCCGAACAAAAGTTCCTCACCGGGCTATTCGATGATATTGGCCGGGCCAACACCAAATCATACCCCGAAGAGATATTCGAGATCATTGGCCAAACCTTCAAGGGTGAAAAGTACGCTATCGCCGATTATGCCTCGGATGAACAGTGGTCCCTGCCCAACGGCGGCCCCCTGGTGGGGCTGAATACCGGCTGCGGCCGGCGCTGGCTGACCCGTCTGTGGCCCGAGGAGTACTGGGTGCAGCTGGCCATCGAGCTGCAGGAACAGGGCTATCGGGTGCTACTTTTGGGCGGTCCCGACGAGGAGCAGGCCAACCGACGCATCCAGGCCGACTCGGGGGCACTATATCTGGGAACTATGCCATTGGAGCGGTTCATCAGCCTCTTGAACCAGTGCGACCTGGTAGTGACGCTGGTGACCATGGCCCTGCACCTGGCCATCGCCCTGGAAAAACGAATCGTCTTGCTCAATAACATTTTCAATCGCCACGAATTTGAACTCTATGGCCTGGGTGAAATCCTGGAACCCCCCAATTGCACCTGCTACTTCGCCCCAGAATGCGACCGGGAGTGCATGCGGGAGCTTTCGGTGAATGAAATATTCGAAGCGGTATCTCGGCAGCTAGATGTAGGATGAAGATCGCCCAACTGGGACTTTTCCCACCGTTCCGAGGCGGGATCCAGCACTTCAATACGCTGCTGTACCGGCATCTAAGCACCCGCCACCAGGTTCAGGCGATCAATTTCCGTCGCCAGTACCCCAATTTCCTATTCCCCGGCACCAGCCAATTCGATGAAACCCTCGCCGTTGTACCGGCCTTTGAGGAGCGGTTGTTCGACCCCCTGAACCCCAGCTCCTGGTACCGGGTCTACCGCCGGCTGGCAGACTGGCAGGCTGACCTGGTGATATTCAAGTACTGGATGCCATACTTCGCTCCCGGCCTGGGATCGGTGATGCGACTGCTGGGCCGCGGCAATGCCACCCGCAGTCTGTGCATTATCGATAATCTGGCCCCCCACGAGCATCGTCCTGGTGACCGGCTGCTTAACCGCTATCTGGTGAACAGCACCGACCTGTTCATTCCCATGTCCACCGTTATCGAACAGCAGCTGTTGGCACTCAAACCCCTGGCACGCTTCCAGCTCAACCCACACCCGACCTACACCAATTTCGGTCCCGGGATGCCGCGAGACCAGGCCCGGCAGCGATTGGGGCTGGGGCCGGAACCGGTCCTGCTTTACTTCGGCTATATCCGTAAATATAAAGGCCTGCTGACACTCCTGGAGGCCTTACCTGCGGTGGTGGAGCGCTTGGGAGCCAAAACGATCATCGCTGGAGAGTTTTACGATGACCCGGCCGAATACCAGGCCCGTATGGAAGGTCCGGTGCTGGCGCCGTATCTGGTGGATGCCACTCGCTTTATTCCAGACGACGAGGTGGCGATCTATTTTTCTGCCGCCGATGTGGTGGTGCTGCCCTACCTGACCGCCACCCAGAGCGGCATCGTTTCGATCGCTCAGGAATATGAAGTGCCCTGCATCGTCACGTCCGTGGGCGGACTGCCCGAAGTGGTGCTGCACGGCCATACAGGTCTGGTGGTGCCACCCGATGACCCACAGGCGCTGGCTCAGGCCATCATTGAATTCTTTACTACCGTAGACCGACAGCAGATGGTTAAGCGTATCGCCGAGGAGAAACAGCGCTACAGCTGGTCATCGCTGGTGGATACCATCGAAGCCCTGGCGGACGATATGACTTAGCCGCGCTGGAGGCCGGTGGGCGAATTGGACTGATATCAAGGGAGAGATTCTTCCCGGGCCACAGGTTGCACGCCGCCGGCCGAGTAGACGCTTTTGATCAGGTCCATCTCCTGGTGACGCCGCTGGACAAACATCTCCGCCACCAAGCCTATGGAGACCAGTTGCACGCCCACGATAATCAGCAGCATGCCCAGGAATAGCAGGGGACGGTTTCCGATCCAGATGCCGCGAAACCAGTTGATCGCCAGGTACAATGAAATCGCCATACCCGTGCCGGATATGATCAGCCCTGCCAGGCCGAAGAAGTGCAATGGCCGCTGGAAATAGCGCCCCAGAAACAGCACGGTTAACAGGTCCATCAGGCCATGAAAATAGCGGGCCCGTCCATATTTCGTGCGGCCGTGGAGCCGGGGCCGGTGCTCCACCACTTTTTCGGTCACCCGGAAACCCTTATACTGGGACAAGGCCGGGATGTAGCGATGCAGGCCGCCATAGATTTCCAGACTTTTGGCCAACTCGGAACGATAGACTTTGAGGCCGCAGTTGGAGTCGTGGATATTGACACCGGTCATCAGCCGTACCACGAAATTGAAAAATTTTGAGGGCCAGCGCTTGGACAGCGGATCGTGGCGCACCTTCTTCCATCCGGTCACCAGATCCCAGCCCTCCATAAGTTTGGCTATCAGGGCCGGGATCTCAGCGGGGTTGTCCTGCAGGTCGGAATCGAGGGTGACCACCACCTCCCCCCGGGCGGTTTTGAAACCGGCCGCCAAGGCAGCCGCTTTACCGTAGTTGCGGTAAAAGGTCAGTACTTTAACCCGTGAATCGCTATCGGCGATCTCTCTGAGAGCCGGGCCGGAGCCGTCGTCGCTCCCATCGTCAATGTAGATGATTTCACCCCGGTCACCGGACGGGATCACAGCCGCCAACTCCCGGTGCAGCTGGGGTAGTGAACCCACTTCGTTATAAACCGGCACCACGGCGCTAACCGAATAGGTCATGGTCTCCTCATTCATCGGAAGCGCGTATTTCTGTGGGTTGGCGGCTTTCCCGGATTTCGCGAGCCTGCTGGAAATATTGCTCCGCCTGATCCCGGTCACCGAGCCGCAGGTATACTTCCCCTAAATGATCGAGGACGATGGCATTATTCCCATTGGCCTTCAGGCTGAGGGCGATCTGCTTGCGGGCCTTTTTATAGCGCCCCAGCTGGTACCATATCCAGCCGTAAGTATCCAGGAACGAGGAATTGCCGGGCTGTAGTTTTAATGATCGCTTGGACATTTTACGGGCAATCTTCAGCTGCTTCCGGCTGGGGTTGGAGCGGTCCGCCAGGCTATACGCGTAATTATTCAGGGTCACCGGGTCATCACGATCGCGGTCGAGCAATACTTCATACAGGGAATCCGACGCCCTGAACTTCTCCATGCCGGCCCAGTTGGAGGCCAGGATTCGTTTGATATAGCGAGCGGAAGGCTTGCGTTCCAATGCTCCCAGCAAGTGGCCTTCCGCATCTGCATAACGTTCAGCATCATAATACAAGCGACCCATGAGATATTTGATATCGGTGTGCACCGGAAAACGGGCGACGGCCTCTTCCATCACGGCGATGGCCCCGGATAAGTCATCCCGGTAGGACCGGGCAATAGCCAGGCCGGTGTAGCCACCGGCGCTATCGGGGTAAATCTCCAGCATCATTTGTGACACCCGGGCCAGTTCCTGGTAGTTACCCAGCTCCGCGGCTACTCCGCCATACGTACTGAGAACTTCCCATTGGCGGTGCCCTTCTTCCAGTAGCGCAGCTATTACGCCCAAGGCCGGTTCCAGCTCCTTAACCTGGGTGTACAGCCAGGCCAACTGCAGCCGGTTGGCGGTGGATGCTACACCTGACGCTGAAAGCTGCTCATAAATTTCCACGGCTTCCTGATAGCGCTCGGTTCGCAGGCAGATTTCCGCGTAGGTTCTTGACACTTGCGAGTCATCGGGCTTCTGCTGGTGCAGCCGCTGGTAGACCAGGTAAGCCCTTTCCAGATCTCCCACGGAGAGAGCCAGTTCACCGGCGCGGGGCAAAACATGTAGCTGGCCGGGATCGCGATCCGCAATCAGCAGGTAGGTTTCGACGGCGTCATTAATCTTATTTAGCTTGATCTGGAGTGCCGCCTTGCGGAATAGCGGATCGATCTCATTAGGATCCAGCCGGGCCCACTCATCCAGATGATGCAGGGCGGCCTGGTAGTCCTCCCGGGCAACGGAGTTGCGGGCTAACAGCTCATGCACCAGCGGGTCGTCCGGTTCGAGTTGCAGGGCCTTTTGGGCCGCATGGTTGGCCCTCTGTGGCCGATGGAGCCGCATCAAGGCTTCCGCCAGCTCCAGGAAGATCGTAGCCGAGGTTGAGTCGTAGCGCAAAGCCAGCTCGTAGGAGGCCACCGCCTGGTGATACTCGCCCTGCAGCATGGCCAGGTCAGCATCTAAGAAATGTGACAGGGCGCGACTGTCGTATTGCCGCTGCTGACCGGGGCTTTTCTCCTGTGCGTACGGGAACCCCACCACAGGTACCACTATTAGCAGCATTAAAATAATTGCCCGCACCGTTCGCAGCATGACAACAGTCAATTTAGGAATAACCCCATATTCTCTTGATTCCTCTCGACAGAAATTACCTTTTTTGAGGGTAGCTGGGCGCCCTGCTGAAGGTAGCCCTCGAATCCGGCGCCACATCACCGGCCGGTGACATAGCCGTTCAACTGCGCCCCCGCCTTAACAATTTCATCATGGATATAGCAGCTGCGCAGTTGCGCCCCGGACATGATTATGCAATCGTCGATGATTGTATCGATCAGCATACAATTTTCCATAATACTACTGCCCCGCGCCGTGGAACCTTCCAGCTTGGAATCAGGGTGGACAAACATACCACCGGGCAGCTGCTGCACCAGGTAGCGGTTGGTGCTGAGCAGGGTTACTTCAGTACCACAGTCCAGCCAATTATCCAACTCTTCAGTCCTGATCACAACACCGTTATCAAGCATCAACTTCAAGGCGTCGGTGAGCTGATATTCACCCTTGGTCATGACGCGGTCGGCCCGCAGTTTATCCAATGCCTTGCGCAGCTGCAACTGGCTGGCCAACCGGTAAATTCCAGCGATGGCCAGGTTGGAAACCGGTTCGCTGGGTTTTTCCATCAGGTCAACGACCCGGCGGCCGACAGTCTCCACAATCCCGAAATCCTCGGGATTATCCACTTCCACTACCCCGATAACATTGTTGTGGCCCTGCAGGAAATTTTTATAGTCCAGCTCCATTATGGTGTCGGCCAGCACTATCACCACCGGCTCGTCCACCGCCTCCAGACCCAGTTTTACCGCATCGCCCAGCCCCAGCAGTTGGGTTTGCTCCACATAAGTGACCTCCATACTGTCGAAGCTGGACATGAACTCACGAATTTGGCCGCCTAAATGGCCGACGATGAAGGTGATGCTGGTGATCCCAGCCTCGATCAAGGGGGCCAGAATATGTTCCAGTACCGGTTTGCCGCCAACCGGAAGCAACGCTTTTTGCACGGTCCGGGTATGGGGCAGCAGCCGGGTCCCTTGGCCCGCGACGGGAATAATCGCTTTCATCTGTGCTGCACCTCAGGTGGGTCGGATTGGGGCCCGGCGGCAGCCTACTTTTCCACCAGCTTTTCCTTATAGCGATTGAGCTGCGCCTTTATCTTCTCAACAGCCAAAACCACTGCCCGGTCCATCTTGGGATCAGATTCAAAAGCAGTGAAATTGTGTCTTTTGGTATGGGCTATTATTTCCACCTCTTTCATACCGTGTTCGTGAGTCAGAATGATATGGTAATCCAAAACGCCATCAAAATAGCGGTTTAATTTGCGGATCTCCTTCTCAACAAAGGTTCGTAGCATCTTAGGCGCTTTAAAATGACGCGCTGTTATTTCGATCCGAATGCCTCTGGATACACCGTTTGGCATGAACTGGCCTCCTTATGCTTCGATATTATTCCGTGGTCATTTAAATTCGGGGACCGGCCGGCGCCAATTCCTCCCCTGCAGCAGGGTACTTGGAAAAATTATCCCTGAATTTACCTGCCAGCATCGCTGCTGTGTCATCATATGCCTGGCCTTCGGCCCAGGTTCCCCTGGGACGCAATATGGCGCTGTCAACCCCCGGTAGTGATCGGGGCACCAGGGTCCCGAACACCGGGTCCTCGGAACACTCCGCCTTCTCGATGTCCCCGGTGAGAATGCTGGTGATTATCTCCCGGGTGGCCTGAATCGATATGCGCTGGGCCCCGCTGGCGGCGCTGCCGCCCGACCAACCGGTGTTCACCAGGTAGACCTTCGATCCGTGCCTTTCCAGTCTTTCCTTCAGCAGGTTAGCATAGGTCAGCGGCGGCAACGGCATGAACGGTCCACCGAAGCAGGGAGAGAATACTGCCTGCGGCTCAGTGATACCCCGCTCGGTACCGGCCACCTTCGCGGTATATCCACTGATGAAGTGATACATGGCCTGCACGGTAGTCAACTTCGATACCGGCGGCAGCACTCCATAGGCGTCGGCGCTCAGGAAAATGATCGTATCGGGGTGACCGGCGCTGCTGGCGCCGCCAGTGGCGTAAAGTGAGTTTTCGATATGGCTGAGCGGGTAGGAAACACGGGTGTTTTCCGTCTTGGAACCATCGGTATAGTCCACCTCCAGGGTTTCCGGATCGTAGACCACGTTTTCCAGCAGCGCCCCAAAGCGGATGGCGTTATAGATGTCCGGCTCGGCCTCCTGGTCCAGGTTGATCACTTTGGCATAACAGCCGCCTTCAAAATTGAATATGCCGTGCTCGGACCAGCCATGCTCGTCATCACCGATCAGCGGCCGGCGGGGGTCGGTGGACAGGGTGGTTTTGCCAGTGCCTGACAGCCCGAAAAACAGGGCCGGATTTTTGCCGTCGGCTGCGGTGTTGGCCGCGCAATGCATGGACAGCACCCCCTTCAACGGCAGCTGGTAGTTCATCACCGAGAAGATCCCTTTTTTCATCTCCCCGCCATACTCGGATCCGCCGATGATGGCTAACCGCCGGGCCAGGTGAAAAATTATGAAGGTGGAAGAATTCAGGCCGTGCTCCTTCCAATCCTCATCAATTACATCGGAGGCGTTGATAATTGTAAAGTCGGGCGTGTGAGTTTGCAGTTCCTCCGCCGTGGGACGAATAAACATGTTTTGGCAGAAATGGGCCTGCCAGGCCTTTTTGGCCAGGATGCGCACATTGATACTGTGTCGCGGATCGGCCCCGCAACGCCCATCGAACAGGTAAATCCCCCGCCCTTTGGGATCATGATTGTAATAGTCCACCACCGCCTCGAGCAAATGATCGAAAACCTTTTCACTCACCTTGCGGTTCACCGGACCCCACCAGAGCTTATCAGTGGTGGTGGGCTCGTCTACTATAAAACGGTCATTCGGGGACCGGCCGGTGTAGATCCCGGTGTCCACCATGACAGCGCCCCGGGGACCCATCCGGCCGCCGTCCAGTCGCAGCTCATGCTCCACCAGCCGGGCCACCGGCCAGTTGCGGCGCACCTCACCAGGATTTGTAATTCCCATATCTTCCAAGCCGTACATTGTTTGTTCCTCCTCCGGTCCGGCCAGCCTATTCCGCGTGCGGATGGGCCTGCCCATACTGTTGTTTGATGCGCTCCATCGTCACATGAGTGTATATTTGTGTGGATGCCAGCGATTCGTGTCCTAGAAAATCTTTGACGGCCATCAGATCGGCCCCTCGGTTCAGTAGATGCGTAGCCATGGTATGCCGCAGCAGGTGGGGACTGAGCTGCCGGGCTTCGGCCACCTTTTCCAGGTAACGCCGCACCAGCACCTGGACCGTCCGGTTGGCGATTGGCCGCCGGCCGCGGCCACAGAATAAGGGGTGGTGGTACTCCACCTGCTCACCATCCGCCCTGCGAGCCTTTAAATATTTCTTCAAGGCCGCCACAGCAGGTGGGCCGAACACCGCTACCCGCTCCCTGTTGCCCTTACCTACCACGCGTAGCGTGTTCGAAGTGAAAGATACATCATCCACGGTGAGGGCGGTGAGTTCGGCCAGCCGGATTCCGCTGGCGTAAAACAGTTCCAGAATCGCCCGGTCCCGCAGACCGGCCAACGTATCCTCCGGGGGTTGCTTCATCAGCTCCATAACCTGATCCTCAGTGAGAAATTCGGTGACCGCTTTAGCGTATTTCGGGGTGCGCAGATCGGCCGCCGGGTTGGAGGGGATAGCTTCGGAGCGATTTAAATATTTGAATAGCGATTTCAAGCTGGTCAGGTAGCGGGCTACCGACCGCGGGCTCAGTCCCCGTTCCCGCAGCCGTCCCAGAAAATGACGAAATGTCTGCCGGTCAACGCGCGCCGGCTGCTGGGCCTGCAACAGGTCATAGTCCACCAGGAAAGCGGCAAATTCCGCCAGGTCCCGGCCATACGCGCTTACAGTCAGTGGTGAATAGCGCTGCTCCTGCTCCAGGTAAGCGAGGAACTCCTTGGTCAATAACACGATTTCAGTCGGCTTGTCAGTCATTTATCCTGAGCCCTAAAAGTTCCAGTGCCAAAATAAAGTCCCGCGCTAACGGCGCTTCGAATTCCACCCATTGCCCGGTCCCTGGATGGGTGAAACCCAGGCGCGAGGCGTGCAGGGCGGG
>JADFMC010000345.1 GCA_022564085.1 Fidelibacterota bacterium
GGGAAGAGTCGGCTATACCGCGGTTAGTGCCCGTTCTCGAGGCTGGTTCAGGGGATTTCAAGCCCAGAAATACCAGGACTTGCCCGGCGCCTGCGGCCGATGAACCGGCGGCGCTGTCCGGCCTAAAGCGGGTACTGGGCCTTACCAGGTCGCCCACTCGGACTTCGGTGATCGATACCTGCCGGCCGTCGCGGTGGATCACCGTGTCGGCGGTGTGAGAGAAGGTCGCTACTTCTCCCTGCGCGGTCAGGATGGAGAAATTGCCGGACAACACCTTGCCGATGAAGCTGTAGACTACCCCGGAAACCGTCGATTGGTCTGATTCCAGGGGCAGCTCTTCCAGCTTGATGATCGACAGAGATCCCGGGTCGAAGCTGGCTGCCACTTGAAGGTACAGCAGAGAGCCCAATTCATCCGGCTCATCTACGGGCAGAATCAAGCTTTCTGCGGCGACGATTAGCGCCATGGGCCGCCCGGTGGCCCGGTCCTCGATCGTGATGGTCTCTACTCCCCCGTCTTGGGTGTCTACGGCGATGACGGCGCCGGCTATCTCTCCACTGCGGGCCATGGGTAGAAGCACGTCGGCAAGCTCCGAGGCCAGGACCTCCCCGCCCGATACGGCTATCCACATCGCAGTACCGGTGTTCAAATCGTAGCGGACGGTGACCCGGTGTCCCAGGTCCAGGTCGCGGAACAGAAGCCGCCGTCCCCGAAACATGATGGAAGAGTCCGAGTCGACCGCGACTTCGGTGGAAGCCAGGCCCGGCGAGTCGACGGTCAATCGCTGCCGCTGCCCGTCTATGCCGGAAATTATTCCGGATACCTGCATGGAAGGCGTTCCGGCCCGGAATCTGGTCATTGCGCCGGCGTAGGCGTTCTGGACAGAGTCCCTTTCCTGACGCACTTGCGCCCTGAGGGATGGCACAACCAGCTGGGAGGCATCGTTCAGGATAGTTAGATGGAATGAGCTGTTTTCGGCCAGCCGGCCGCGTAGTGCCGCCAACACGCCGGTGGCCTGCGAACGCTCGGCTTCTTCCAGCGCCGCTATTATGCGGTCGAGAGTTTCGGTGGCCCGGTCCAATCCGGTGATCAGCAAGGACTGGGAGGCCAGGTCCTGCTCCAATGCGGCGGTTACCACCTCACCGGGGCGGAGGCCGCCTATATCGCTTAGGATCGTCGCGGATATCTCGTTGCCTAGCCGGTCCCTGATGCCTACCGTGCCGTCCTCGCCTATCGAGGTCACCACGCCGGTGAAGTGACTGGTCCTCACCGGGCGGTCGGGTCTCACCATAATGCTGAGGGCCAGGATCACCGTTTCACCATCGGGGGCCCCTCGGACGGCAACCGGATCGCCGACGGCCAGGTCCACAGCGGCCGCTTGTATCCGGCCCGGAATGCGTACGTCGGTTTCCACGGTGGCGGATATCTCCACCGGGCCGGCTTCGGTCTCCACGGTGATTAGCGTTATCTCGGAACCCGGCGAGATGGAGGACACCGTGCCGAAGAGTCCCTCCGCTGTCTGGCGCGCCGGCGAGAAGGAACCGGCGCCCGCGGTGATAGAAAGCATTAAGGCCGACAGGGCCAGAATGACGGCCAGGCTGGGTATCCTCAAGGTTGTCCTCCAGAATGAGGGTAAAGCAGTGGGAGCACATCGGCGCCGGGAAAGCTCTGCGCCCCGGCCGCCGGGTCACGTCAAGGTATGTATATGACGGTCCTTACCAGAGACCTGCTCTCGCCGGTCAACGAGGTGGCGATAATTTCTATGGCCAATGGGTTTTCCCAAGGGACGATAGTCACGTCTACAGCAAAGCGGCCTGCCACGTCGGGAGCCGCCAGGTACCCATTGACGCTCACGGTGGCGTCGGGTGAAGTGATTCCCGTAACGGTGATGGTACTGGTGTCAACCACCATGTCCCTTGAAGGAAATGTGACTTCCAGCGTTAAGGGGTCCAGGGTAATGGTTGCAGCCAGCGCCGGCTCGGCTGTCGGTGACGGCAAAGGAGATACAGTGGGCGACGGAGCCTGCGTAGGCGTGGGAGGGGGCGCCGGCGTCGGCGTAAGCGTCTGCATGGGGCTGGGGGCCGGGGCCACAGTAACGGAGGGTGCGGTGGGTGAAATGGTCACTATCGTTGAGGAAGCCGGTGCCGTGGCGGTTGGCGCAGTGGTGGCTGATTCGTCTCCACAGGCGATCAGTAGAACCAGGATCAGACCCATAATGAGGCCGAACGGCACGGCCCCGCGGAACGGGATCACCATTTTAACCGGATGTTTGGCAACCGGTTTTCTGGTAACTGACTGGGACGGCCTT
>JADFMC010000346.1 GCA_022564085.1 Fidelibacterota bacterium
GCATCTAACTGGTCAATCTCTTGAGGCGTACCGTAGTTTAGCGCCTGTGTAGTCGCTCTGTGCTATGGAATTCAAAATAGCCTGTCAGACCAAGGAGTATTTCTGCCGTGGTCCGGTGATCTTCAGGTATACTTCCTCTTACTTCACCTACCGCCCTGGCCGTAGCCACGGGCGAGGCCAGAGCCGTTCCGCAAAGCTGTTGTCAAAGACCCACCCCCCCTGTCGTCCATGCCGCCGCCGTTTATACTATATTCTATACTACTATTGATTATTCTAACACTACTGAATACTAGATCTCATCCGGGCGCGGTATCCCCCCTGAATTCCCGCAACCACTTGAGCAAGGCCTCGTTCAGAAGGTATTGCTGCCGCATTACGGATCGGTCGGTGAATGAGAGCTCGCCGGGCGCATTCAACCGTCCCTGGAGCAATCGCCGTTGCTCCTCTAAGCCTGAGCGCAACTGCTCCAGCAACGGTTCGCCCATCTCCTGCGGTAGCTGGGAAACGGATATTATCAGGGCGTTGAAATCGAAGTGATACCTCACCGGCCGGGCGGCGAAGTGTGCCATGAGTTCCTGGAAGCGAGCCTGCCCCTTATCCGTGGGGTAGCAGACCCGTTTCTCCGGCCGCCGCCTGGTCTTGGTGATCCGGCCCTCCAGGTAGCCCCGCTCCAGCAGTTTGCGAATATTGCTGTAGATGGCCGGTTTGCTGATCCTGACCATTTCAGTCAGGTTATGCTTGTCCAGCAGGTGGGCTAGATCGTAAGCACTAACCGGTTTACTAATCACCTGGCCTAGTAAAATCAGATCGATTACCGATGGATTCATTTCATCCTTATACTACTATCAAGATTAATATAAATTACACTATATGTTTATTCCACGCAAGGGCGATAATAGAGTATTTTATTGGAATTGGTGGGTCAGAACACCGGCGGCTCAGGTCCGAGAGGTGGACGAGCAGGGGCTGGTACGGACAAAATATTAAAAGAATACTACGGGCTGAATGAATATTTCGCTTTGCTGTACGCGCCTGTCGCCAAAGGCCTTGGCGCCTGCATTGTACTCGCGGCGATTCTCAGAGAGATACCCGATCTTCAGACCTGCCAGGACCTTCCATAGGGGAAACACTTTACTGAATTCCAGCTGAATGCGGGTAAATCCGTCAGCTGCGCGAGCCGGTGGCAAGTGCAATTCCACCAGTGATATAGTATTACGCGCAAGGCCCCAATCCAACCGGTCACGGTTAGTCCGTTGTCGTCGGAATGAGAATATTAGAGGGTTATCTAGCTGGCGCAGCCCGTACCAACGGTAACCCACATTAAGATTCCAGGAGCGTTGGAGGCTGCCGTGGCTGCCCCGTCCTTTGAGCTTCCATTCCGCTTTCAGCCAGCCGGCCGGCACCACGGCATTATCAAAAAATTGTTGCCAGCCAGCAGTGAGCACCAGGCCGGAGATGCCGGAAGAGGCCACCACCAATTGATCGTCGTCGGTGAGTTCCCAGAAGTCGTCAATCTGACCGAGGAATAGGCTGACAGACCACGGTTCCTGGAAACCGGCGCCCAGGCTACGTACCAGGTTGAATTCTTTCCCCAGGTTGAAGCGGCGGTAGGTGAGCGGTGCCGCAGTCTGGAGCCAAGCTGATATATCGGCCAGTGGGTAGGCAGTCGCTTCCAGCAGCAGATACCGTGGCCGCCGGATCGATCGAACCAACAGATCCCGATAAAGCCGAAACTCATTTTCCTGCCATATGGCGATGTCGCGGTTGTCATAGCGGGTTAAAAAGAGACTGGCGTAGCTGACAAAGGGTCCCGGCACCAGGGCTCCAGACCAATCCCGGTCCAGCCAGCGCCACTGGCGGGCGAATGTGGGCGATACAGGGCGTGTGCTGGTGATCCCGGCAAAAGCGACGGACGGCAACCAGGCCAGGATTATGGCGGTCACGATGGCCTTGGTGTGGGGTATTTTCATCACGTCGAATCGTGGAGAAGCACAATTTCGCATCAAATTTAATACCGCCACCGCGGTAGCGCTCCGCCCGAGGGGCCTAAAACAAGATGGGACGGCGCCAACCGTCCCATCCATTATGATCCACTTATTTATCGGCGAGGCGATCGCCGGGTTGCTCGCTACTTCATTAGCAGCATGCGATCGGTGAACAGTTCATTGCCGGCCTGGATGCGGTAGAAATAGACCCCTGATGGCGCCGGCAGGCCGTCAGCGGTCCGGCCGTTCCAGTAAACGGAGTAGCTGCCCGCCGGTTGGCTACCCTGATGGTAAGAGCGCATGAGACGGCCGGGGAGGTTG
>JADFMC010000347.1 GCA_022564085.1 Fidelibacterota bacterium
ATAGTCAGGAAGTGAAAATGCTTTTTCTCCACCTTGGCAAAGTAATTCCGCAGCTTTTTGATATCACGCATTAGCAGCGGATGTTCGTCGCTGGTCCTGGCCGCCGGTGTGAGTTTACGGAATATATTGATGGCTAAATTGTGCCCGAGGGGTTCGATAAAAATGGCGTGCCCATCGCTTCTCAACACCCGTGATAGTTCCCGACCGGCCCGGTCCAAGTCAAGGTGGTGCAGAATACCGGTACCGGCCACTACATCAAACGAAGCGGCTGGAAACTCCAGGTCCTCGGCGTTCATTACTAAGAAGTTGGCCGTCAGTTTTTTCTCGGCGGCTGCCCGGCGTGTGGCCGTGATGGCGGCCTCCGATAGGTCGATACCCACCACCCGCGCTTTTGCCCGGCCCCATAATTCCGCCCGGCTGTTCTTTCCGCAGCCATATTCCAAGAGGTCAGCTCCGTCACAGAGCTCCAATACCAGCGCCTCGAAATATCTGATGTTGTGCCGAGTGATGGCATAAAACTTGGACAGGCGGCTCCTAGGGTCTTGGGCACCCTGATAGCGCTGATCGTGATATTCCTTTTCTCTGTTTAGTCGTCCTTCGTCCATTGTATCCTGCTACCGGTTGGCAGCGCTCCTGTGAGACTTGCGCTTACTGGTCTGACGGTCGAAATTTACCCGACGATTGATAAGGCATGCAACTGGGCCGCCAATTTTTGCCTATCCAGGAAAGAGTTACGTGTTTAATCGATATAAAACGCTGCTCTGATAATCTGTCATAGGGAATTATTCCGTCGGAGGCGCAACAGCTTCGTCCTGTAGGGCTACGAAAAGGAATCGATCAACGCCACGGTCCAGGCCATGTTTGGTGGAGGCAAAACCTGACCCGGGAGCCGCGCCCGAATACGGCTGTCTTATCTTCGCTTTTTCTTCCGTTGGGTCACCGCGGTGCTCGTGCTCGCGGGAAGCTGATCCTTCATGGATTTCGCCGTTGACGCTATCAGCTGATCAGGAATCCATTCGACCGGCTCTCCGCCATATTTCTCCCTCACTCGCATACGGACGAGTTTTAAGGAGGCCTCAGACTTTAGATAATTAGCGTGCCAATAATCTGCCATGGCCTTTATTTTTTCAATCTCTTCTTGAGGTGGAAGATTCCTGGTGCCATCCCCAGTCACTATCCAATGGACATTGATCCCCAGTTCCGCCAGCCGATGCAACAATTCGACCGGCAAGGGCCGTGCTCCGCTCTCGTAATACTGGTATGATCGTAATGAAACCTTCAAGGATCGGGCGAACTCATATTGGGACAAGCCTCTTATCCCCCTGATTTTTTTTAATCTTAACGCTGGATCATGCACATTATTATTGATATTACGCACTTAAGTGCGTATATTATATTTGGAGTAGAGGGAGTACCCTTTCTAAAAAGTACAAATAATTATGTGGGTATGACAATTGTTGTCCCGCATCTTGCCGCCCCCTTGGTCTTTGTATGGCATTCAGGGGGCGGCAGTTATTTCCCGTGCTCTAAAGCTTAGGTCGCGCAGGTTTAAGGCGCAATGGGAAAGCGTGGAGCGCGGCAGCTTTTATCCAATAGGCTGGTTTCGAGTCACAACCTGAGACGGACCTATGTGGTTACAACTCAGAATTGGGGAAGAAGTTCTGTTGATACGTTCATATGTAAAAATTGGTTTTGGTGCCTTGCTGGGAGCTATCGGGTATGCTCAAGAGCTAAATATTGCCTCAACAAGTGGGCCGAGCGCCGGTGAAGTGAAAGTCAGGTATGCCAATGTGGTCTTAGCCATCAGCCTTGACCAACCAAGAGGTCTGGATCGACCAGCTGACATATACCCCGCAGAAAACATTTCAGCCCTCGAAATGCGCCGGCTGGAATTGACACATGATGAGTTCCTGTTACTGCTGAATAACTCCAACTCATTTAAATACGATGTAATTAATCCAGAAACCGGGCTGCCCAGAGTATTGATCCGCATTCCAACAAACTCAATTTCAGATGAATTGCAGCACACCTGCAAACCATGGGCAACGGCAGGCACTTTTCAAGGCAATGAAGAGACCAGGCATGCTGGAGACTGGCAGGGAGGAGTGAGTTCAACTGCAACTATTGCATACGATACCTGGGGTAGCCTTGGTAGCGCTTCCGGAGGCAAACAGGGCTACGCCCACTGGAAAAGTGATTCTATCAATATCAATTCATCAAAAGTCAGAATCATGATTCGAACAATGAAATCCGATGGCTTTCCAGGAAGCTGCCGGATATACTTGAGCAGTCTTGATAGCGGGG
>JADFMC010000035.1 GCA_022564085.1 Fidelibacterota bacterium
GGTATTCCGCAGGCGGATCTTGAGCAGATCTACGACCCCTATTTTACGACCAGTGAAAAGGGGTATGGTCTGGGATTGACCATTGTAAAAAGCATCATCGACGAAATGAATGGCACGATTCTTGTCGACAGTGTAGCAGGTCAAGGGACCACTTTCACGTTGAGGTTCCCCGAGAAATAGGATGAGGAAAACCGGAGAATATACCATTCTGGTCATCGAAGATGACAGCACCATGCGGGAAGGGATCCAGACCGTCCTGGAGAAGGAAGGTTACACCGTGATCTCCGCGGCCGACGGTCTGGAGGGCAGGCGCCTCTTTCAGACCCACCATCCCAGCCTGGTGATTACCGATTTGAAGTTGCCTGGCAGAAGCGGGATGCATCTCCTTCACGATTTCCTGGAGACGAGTCCCTCCCTTCCGGTCATCCTCATCTCGGCCTATGGGACCATCGATCTGGCGGTGAGCGCACTGAAATCGGGCGCCAGGGATTTCATCGCCAAACCGTTCTCCATCGACGAACTGAAGGCGAAGGTCTCGGACGCCCTCGATGGACAGCCGGTGACCGAGGTCAAGAGCGAGGCCGTCCCCACCTTTTACGGTATGGTTGGATCGTCACCCCAAATGGTGGAGCTGCAGGAACGGATCAAGCAGGTAGCCAGGGTGGACAGTCCGGTGCTGGTCACCGGCGAGAGCGGCACGGGTAAGGAATTGATATCCCGCGCCATCCACAATGAAAGCAGCCGCAGGGATAATGTATATCTGGCGGTGAATTGCGGCGCATTTACCGATACCCTGCTTGAGAGTGAGTTATTCGGCCATGAAAAGGGATCATTTACCGGTGCCATAAAAACACATAAAGGGATCTTCGAACAGGCGGATGGGGGCACGATCCTGCTGGATGAGATCGGAGAAATATCGCCGCAGCTGCAGATCAAACTTCTCAGAGTGTTGCAGCAGCAGTCATTTCAACGCCTGGGTGGCACGGGGGAAATCAACACCGATGTGCGCGTGATCGCCGCCACTAACCGGAACCTGAAGCAGGCGATCAAGGCCCAGCGGTTTCGTGAGGACCTGTATTTCCGGCTCAACGTACTGCCGATCCACGTGCCACCATTACGAGAGCGCCAGTCGGATATCCCCGACCTGATCGATTATCTTGTTGACCTGAAGTGCCGCAGCCTGGGACGGGGAAAGCCGGACATCAGTGCTGAGGCGGTAAAGAAATTGCAGCGGTACGCCTGGCCCGGCAACATCAGGGAGCTGGAAAACCTTCTGGAGCGGATGCTAATATTTTTTGACAGTGGAATCATCAAAGCAGACGACATCTATTTCGATGAGGACGCCGAAATATCAACCGGGAGCGGGGATAACCTGATGGAGGTGCTGGAAGATACGGAGTACCGAATGATCAAGAATGCCCTGGAAAAATCAGGCGGTGTCAAGCAACGGGCGGCCAGAATGCTGGGTATCAAGACCAGCACCCTTTATTACAAGCTGGAGAAATACGGTTTGCTCGATGGGGAAAACGATCCTGAGCACACCCGGGGAGACGAGTTGGAGGATCCAAACACCCTATGAAACCAGACGCTCACAGCTGGGTAGCGGTGCGGCCGGCGATGGTCTTGCTATTGCTGCTTATGCCGAGCTTAGCGTGGACGCAGGACCTGGAAGCGCAGTGGAGAAATTACCTCACTGTTGAGGCCCTGGTGGCAGCGGCCAATGAGACGGAGAGTCGCTGGATCGAGCAGCACGATAAACTGGGTGTTGAAGTTCGGGAGCTGCAGGCCAGCCGGACCTGGTACAACGGCTGGATTATCGAGTTACTCATTGCTCGCAAAAGTGCGCTACAGGTGCAATTGGCCGATTCGCTGCATCAAGTTCAGGCTACGATCGCGCAGTTAGAAGCGCAGCGGGCCGAGGCATTCTCGGCACTTAAACAGGTCTATCAACAAATTCTACTTGAGGCCGGACCACAGAAAAGATTAACGGTGTCTGAAAAAGAACAGGCGATCACCATCGGACGGCGCTTGATGAATCGGAGCAATGCTGTGCTCGACTTGCCGGACTATACGTCCATTATCGACAGCCCGTATGAGCATGCAGCCCTCAAGCGTATCGTTCTCGAGGATCTGCAGTCGGTTGTTCAGGTCAAACTGGTTTTGATCGACTCGCTGCTGGCCGAAAAGGAGACCGAGGTAGCCTTACTCAACCGCCTCAATGAGTTCCATCGTGACCTGGGTTATCAGTTGAAATCCAACCTCGATCTTTCGGTGGCCGGCTCCCAGGGGGCTGCCAGCCTCAGCGAGCCAGACAACTATGACGGGACAGAAATTCTAACGTTTACCGGTTTTGAGAGGTTGGATGGAATTACGGATAAAGTTCAACCCAATCAGTTGAGTCTACTTGATCAAAACCCGATTCTTCCAGGGGAAACCGACGTACAGCTGGGTATAGCTCCTTTTGACGACGTCATAAATCGGCTCAAAGACAAGCGCCGGCAGTATCAAGCGCTCCTCCAACGGCTCACGGCAGAGCTGCTCTATTAAAAGTAGTCATCACTGTTTAGCGTTGTCATTACTGGCGTTCTGTAGTGGATATTCCACCCTGGAAGCTGTTGGCGGCCAAATTCAATCGGCTACCTATTTTGATTCCAATGTTCGGGAATCCTTGGCAGCTGCAGAGCCCACATTCGGTTTCACCATACGCGGGCGCATGCACCATGAGCAGCAGGTTGCTCGTCTGAATGTTTCCGGGGAGCTGTTAGGCCAGGTTAATCTGGACGCCGTTCTGACCGATGAGTCCCAACTGCTGGTCAATGCCGATTTGGGCCTTCGATATCGGCTTTCCAGGGCTATACTCCTTCAAGGCAACTTGAGTCATTTTCAAAAATCGTTCTACGACCGCGCCGGGTCATATGCCTGGACCGATTACGACGCTTTTATTCGGTTTTCCCCCACAGCTCGGTATACAGGATGGTTCGGTTATCGATATAGAAAGAAAACGCTTGAGGCCCTAGAGCGATTCAGGTTCGGGGAGGACAACCTGGAACTCAGGGGAAGATACAACCTCACCTCGAAGATATTTCTCGAGGGGGTCGTGACCGGAAGCCGTATCGTCCATACGGATTTCAACGCAGTGGGAGTGGAGGATGACACCTCTCTGATCCTCCTGGAATTTCCCCAAAGAGACCGGGGAGTGGAAGGGCTCATTCACCTGCGCTATTGGGGCAAAGCAATCGTCGGCGTGCAGGCTGGGTTTGGCAATATTCACTCGAACAGTGCCATCGGGGCGTATACCTCGCTGAGTTTCCAGGTCTACGTTTCCGGCCGGCTGCGACCATCGACCTTTTACCACGTTGTATTCCGGCTATTGGAAAAGGACTACGCATACCCGAAGATCGGTGGGGAGAGCAGGTATCGCGACCCGGAGGAACAGGTCCAAAACTTGGCTCATATTCGCCTGGAGCAGGTGCTGGGCAGCAGCATAGGCTACCTGCAGATCAGCCTGCTGCAGAATGAGACCGTTTTCAATCAGCGCTACTACGATAAGACGATGGTGGAGATTGGGCTCAAATATGAACTGTGACCGGGTTCGAGGAGAAAAAAGCGCTCCGCTATAAGTTACACTACATCCCTGTGCCGCCATGTTCAGTATCAGCTTTCTGATAAAACCTTCAGATATTTGAGGCTTTTGCCCCCCGCTCAACGGCTGAAAAGCCGCTTTGAAATATTTTTCTTTCCGGTTCAGCCTGCCCTGTTCTCCCGATTAAGCCTTTCCAGTTAACCCATTCGATCCATCGCCGCTTTTGCTCGCTTCCCCGGCATGTCGTTTGCATTGCATATCACGTAGGACTGATGAGATTCGCCTGAATAGAAATATCAAGGATCTAGATCTCATCTTCATTTTATCATTAATCCGAGGGCCTGTCGCTATGATACGGCGATTACCAATAACAATTGCTCACTTATGCTATCGAGCTCTTTTTGCGATTTACTTCATGCTGATCGGCTGTGAGCAGGCTACGGGTCCCGATAAGGTGCTGCCGCGCCTGGAACTCACTGCCCAGCAGCTGCAGTTGGCCGAGTCTGCCGACCGTTTCGGCCTGAAGCTGTTCCGGGAGATAGTTCGCCAGGAGCCGGACAAAAACATCTTCATCTCGCCCCTGAGTGTCTCCATGGCCCTGGGGATGACCGCCAACGGTGCGGCCGGTACCACTCTTGATTCCATGCGAGCCACCCTGGAGCTGACTGGCCTCACCGAGGAGGAAAGTAACGCCGCTTACCAGAGTCTCATGGCGCTCCTCACCCAGGCCGATCCCCAGGTGCAGTTCGACGTGGCCAACTCCATCTGGTACCGGCAGGAGTGGACGTTCGAGGAGAATTTCTACCAGCGCTGCCGGGACTATTTCGACGCCGTGGTCCAGGGGCTGGACTTCAACAATCCGGCCGCGGCGGACACCATCAACCAGTGGGTGATTGATAATACTCAAGGTAAAATCACTGAGATCGTGAAAAAGCCTATTGATATCGACATCGTTATGTTCCTGATCAACGCCATCTATTTCAAGGGGACCTGGACCTATGAATTCGATCCTCAGGATACCAAGGATGACCAGTTCACCCTGGCCGATGGGACCCGGGCGTCCTGCAGGATGATGGAGCAGGAGGCCGACCTGCCCTATATGGCCAATGATCTGTTCCAGGCGGTGGACCTGCCCTATGGCGACGGCCTGTTCAGCATGACTGTGCTGCTGCCCCGGCCTGGTGTATATGTGGACAGCGTAACTGCCGAACTGACGGCGGAGAACTGGCCTGCCTGGATAGGTGAACTGGACACGGCAGCGGTTCTGCTGCAGTTCCCCAAGTTTACCATGGAGTATGAATTGGAGATGACGGAAGTCCTCTCTGCTCTGGGGATGAAGATCGCCTTCGGTAAAGGTCTGGTTGATTTCAGCCGCATGATCGAGCCCCCCGGGCTTATCTGGATAGGCCAGGTCAAACACAAGACCTTCGTGAAAGTTAACGAGGAAGGTACCGAAGCGGCCGCCGCTACATCCGTTGAGATGGTGTTTGAATCTGCCGGTCCGTCGTCCATCTCTATGCGCATCGACCGCCCCTTCATCTTCGTCATCCGGGAACGGACGTCGGGTGCCATGTTGTTCATGGGCAAGATCGTGGAGCCGCTGTGGGAGGAATAATGAAAATTATCCTGATGCTGGCGATCATTCTTACAGTGGCCTGCAGCACCGAGCCGCAGGAGCGTGCAGGCGTGGAGGTACTGGCCTATGCCAGCGATCCGCCCTTGACCGAAGAGGGATCGTGGAAAATCGAATGGCCGGGTGGTCCCATCAGTAAATGGACGGCCCATGTATCGGGTGATACGGTCGTGGTGGAACGGCGTGGCTTATGCGGTGATGAGTGTGCCGAACTGCACCGGATAGTTTTCATCAACCGTAATTCATCCTTGCCCAGGTTCATTTCCTACACCTACGCTGAAGACCATATTTTCCCTCAAAAGATGACCATTACCGATAGCCTGATTAGCGGCACGGTGGAGATCCAGGACTGGGATATGAATAGTGTTGTCAGCGGGCAGGTGGGGGACGGACGTTGGCTTTTGCACGATTCGCCGCCTATCTCCTTTTGGGTCGACCTGGCCGCGATAAAATTGTGGGTGACCATCGACCCGCTCCAGTGCCTTGGCAATGCTTGGGAGCAGGACTGGCTGGCATCGCACGATAACGACTATGATGCCTACCCCCGGGATGAAGAGAACCGTCTCCGCATTTTCCGTGAGTTCTATGAGCAGCAGGGGGTGGCGATTTACGAAACGAAGGTGAGCATCATCTACGAGGCCGTTTGTGGCGCCTGCGGTTGTCCCACTGGTGAACGCATTCACTGCCTCATAGATGAGGCCGACTTGCCAGCTATGTTGGACTGGGGCTTTGTGGAGGAGCATTAGGTTCATCCAAACAGAAAGGAAATAAAATGAAGCGTAACAATCTGAAAACAAACCGTTACTTCAATCACTTTGTTCTTTTTGCCATCACTCTCATCCTGGCCGGCTGTGAGACGCTGGTTGAGAATCCGCTGGTGACCGCTGAAGATGAGACCAAATCGGGCGGTGATAGAATGACCTTTGCGGAGGATGGCCTGGGGGATGGGACATCCGGGTGCAGCGACTGCTATCCCGGCACGGAGCAGTTCGGTGAACTGACCTACAACGGTTTTGTTTATACCGCAGAGGACAATCTTTCCACGTTCGGCGTGGACGTCGATAATGGGTCGTACACGTTCGGCCGCAAAAAGATCAATGAAGGTCATTTGCCCCCGCAAGCGTCTGTCCGGGTGGAAGAGTACATCAACTACTTCCGGCAGGATTACCCACCGCCCATTGACGGGCCGTTTTCGGTCAGCGTGGATGGAGCGCCCTCTCCCTTCCGTGGAGACAGCCTGCATATCATTCGGATCGGCATCCAGGGTCGCGTGCTCTCCAGCGATGAGCGCAAGCCGTGGAACCTGACCTTCCTCGTCGATATATCGGGTTCCATGACCTCCCGGCTGGACCTGGTGAAACAGAGCCTGTATATCCTGGTGGATAATATGCAAGCGGGCGACCAGATTTCGGTTTGCACGTATGCTGGTAAAGTGGGTACCGTGCTAATGCCGACAACTCTGGCGGACAATGAAAAAGAGAGTATCAAGGGAATTATTTCCGACTTGAAGGCCGGCGGCAGCACGGCCATGGCATCCGGGCTGCAAAATGCCTATGATGTGAATATGTCCGGTTTTCTCGAAGACGCCGTGAATCGGATCATTGTCTGTTCGGACGGCGACGCCAATGTGGGGGCCACCGGCCACGAGGCGATCCTGGAGCTGATCGCATCCTATGTCGAGCAGGGCCTCACCCTGTCGACACTGGGATTCGGGCAGGGGAATTACAACGACTACCTCATGGAGCAGCTGGCCGATCAGGGCAATGGGAACTACTACTATATCGACGCCCTGGCGGAAGCCGAGCGGTTGTTCACGGAGGAGTTGACCGGCGTGATGGAGGTGATCGCGAAGGATGTGAAGATCCAGGTCGAGTTCGACCGCAGCCAGGTGATTCGGTACCGTTTGATAGGCTACGAGAACCGAGACATTGCCGATGACGATTTCGAAGATGAAACCACCGATGCAGGCGAAATTGGCGCCGGTCACCGGGTAACCGCCCTTTATGAAGTCGAGCTGTCCGGCAACGGGATGGGCCCCCTGCTGATCGTTCACCTGCGGTACAAGCTCCCGAATGGCACGACCGATATCCCGGTGGATATCCCCATCACCAGGAATAATCTGGCCGGCGATTTTTCGGGAGCCAGCTCGCGTTTTCAGTTCACCGTGGGTGTCGCTGAATTCGCCGAAATATTGCGGGGCAGCCCCTATGTGAATACCTCGCTCCAGGAGGTGGAGAGTCTTGTGTCGCAAGCCCTGTGGGGCGCGGATGACCGGGACGTGGAGTTCCTGGAATTGATCAGGAAAGTCCAGGCCATAGATTAAGACCTGTGGGACGCAATAAACAGCCTGACAGGTGAATGTTAAACATATAAGAGGTACCGCCATGTTCTACCGATCGATGGCATCGATAACGGTGCTCCTGACCTTTCCCATGCTGGTCGCGGGGCAAACGATCAGCGTTAAGACTCTGCCGCTGATCACTACGCAGCAATTCGACCTGGCTCCATCCTACAACGCCGGTATGGGGGGCATTTCCATTGCCCTGGATGACGACCTCGCCGATGGCTTCTTAAATCCCGCCCGCATCACTGCGCTGGACAGGAATCTAGTCTACCTGGCGCCCTACCGGGACAGTTGGAGTCAACGTCATGCTACCGATGGATGGGGGTCACCCACGGAAAGCACCATTCAGGGGAGCATGGTACAGGCCATACCTGTCGGGGCGATCAAGCACACCAGGATTGCAGGGGGGCGTATCCGCTTGACAACCGGACTGGCCCTATCTCCGGAGAATTTGCGCCACAGATCACATTACAGACAGTTTTGGGACCCTGAAACCGGGCAGTGGAATGGACCGCTGCAAATGAGTGTGCTGAACTGGCCCCTATCGGGGATTGCCGCCATACAATTCCCCGGCAGGGGCTTATCGGTGGGTGTGGGGGTTGATGCGGTCACCTTGCACGGTGTCGATGGGATTGCCCTGCTGTATCCCGGCGCCAGGGAGCTGCGTCAGAACGGCAAACTGGCTCAATACCGGCTGGGCGTTTCCATAGAGGGACCCGCAGAATCCCGCCTGGACTTCCTGCTGTTCCATAAGCGGTACCACATGGAGCAGGATGCGGTGTATGACTGGCGGGCCGACATCCATAACAAGGACGAAGAACAGAGCTGGCTGGTTCAATTCAAAGGTCGTCTTCCGATAGAGGATCAGGCCCAGGTGGGTCTAGAGCTCACCGGTCAGTGGAAATGGCATCCCAAGATTCCCGATTACCCGGCGCCTGAAGTCAGCATCCCCCGGGACCCGGGCATCACCAAGGCTGGCCGGATCGGTATTGGGTTCAGCACCCGTGAAGGCAAACTCCTGGTGGCCATCGACGCGGCATTGGAGATCATCGACAGTAAGACCTGGGGAGATACCACGGCGCCGGTGACCACCGATGATGACCGGATCATTGAGGCTGGGGATCCGCTGTTCAAAAATGATTACTTCTTTACCAATGCTCTGCTGCGGCTCGGCATGGAATACCAAATCAAGAAACGATTGCGCGTGCAGGCCGGATGGTCCACTATGCAGTACAGTTTGGATTACTACCATGAGGACTTCGTAACGGGTGAAACCATCAGCGCCACACCGCAGAACTGGTGGAAGGAGCCGGTCCTTACCGGGGGAATTGTTGCGGAGATGGGCCCGATGGAATGGATTTTTCAAACCAGTAAGCGCACCGGGACAGGCATGCCGGCCCAACAGCAGCAGTGGTGGCCCTGGTGGGGTTTCATGGATGTGGCGCTGTTGGCAGGGGGCGATATTCTGGCCCCTCCCACGGGGATTGATATCCAGAATGTGCCGGTGGTCATGCACCGGCTGACGATGATCTACTGGTTCTAAGGGGATTTACTCGCTGTGATTGAGTGGGTTAAACGGTCCCCTTGATTAAATCAACTCCATCAAGGCTTGTCCTGAGCCCGCCGAAGGGCTTGTTCTGAACCCCGCCCTGGCCCTGGGCGGACCCACGGGGAGTCCCGGGCAGACCGATGGCAAGGGATGGGCTTATCCTGAGTCCGGCGAAGGATGGTGCTGAGGTAGTATTCCTCGCTATCGTCCGCTGATTCCCGGATACGGACCGGATACCCATTCCCATTTCTCGATGGGCTTCGGCCATTTTTAGAATACTGTGTCCCTTTGGATGTGGAGGATCGCCCCGCCCCGTTTTCAGCGGGATTAGGTATTTTCAGCGGGAATTGTCCAACCAGAGGCAGGAAGTCCTCTCCGCGGCACGCTTCGACAAGCTCAGCGCAGGCTCACATTCCACTAAAGACTAGATGTTTGACCAATGATGGCCGTAGGTATGTGAATTTGGGGCTTTGGACAGGGCTTAATATGCAATCGACGCGCCTTCTCCCACCGGATCATAAATCCAGCGCGTCCCCATCGACAAACTAAAATGCATATTCGATCCGTACCCGGTAAAACGACTTTTGTAGTGACCTGTGCCCACAATATTAAGGAAGATCATTACTGCGGAATGAGATGAGAGAGGTCAGTCTGAATATCCTATTTCAATAAGAATGGACTGAAATCCGGGCTCGTTTGAGGATTTTGAACTATGAGAAGATCTATATAATACGGCTCTGTAGCCTTCACGGTAATTGGGTCACAAGTTCGGACTGAATTTCCCTTGTAAAAATAGTTGGTTGAGGAACTGATACAGTTTAAGCTATCCATACCAACTTATTACCCAGTATCCCATGTTGGGGATTATCTCAGGAGGCTGTTATGAGATACAGATCGACTCTCATTGTTCTATTCGCCATGTTATTTTGCACGTGTGCCAAATTTATTCCGAGGCGAATTGGACCACCACCGGATGTTTCTGTGGAAATCACCCCGGAGCGAGTGGCCTTGGGTAAGAAATTGGCTGAGGGGATCATGGCCTGTGGTTCCTGCCATACGACCGGCAGTTTTGAGGGCGATCCACGGCAAGATATGTTCCTGGCGGGCGATGTTGAATATGGCAAATTTGAAGGCAAAATTGCAGCCCCCAACATAACGCCTGACAAGGAGACAGGAATTGGCGCCTGGACCGATGGAGAAATCATCCGGGCAATCACCAAGGGACTGAGCCGGGATAACCGTATCTTGTTGCCCACGATGCCATGGGTGAATTTTGGCGCCGCATTAACCGATGAAGAAGCTCAGGCACTGGTAGCCTACCTGCGGACGGTGCCGGAGCCGGTCAGGCATGAGGTGGAGGCCACCGATTTAACGATGATTATGTCTTTCTTCACATTGACGGGCATGGCATATAACATATACGCCAAAGACCCCTTTTATACGGATTACGAACCAAACCTTGCAACTGCCGAGGGACGCGGCAAACGGCTCGCTTATCTGGGCGCGTGTGTCGATTGCCACGTATATGCTCCTAAATTCGAGCCACAGTTCGGTTCGTTGGCGGGAGGCATGATCGTGGATGTACCTGGAATACCAGTCATCTTCTGTTCAAACCTTTCGCCGGATAT
>JADFMC010000348.1 GCA_022564085.1 Fidelibacterota bacterium
CGATGGTAACGCCGGCGCGGGAAACCCGCTGCAGGACGGCGATCATACTTCAGTTGTCCGTCGTTAGTCGTCTGTGGTCCGTGGCAAGTAGTCCGTTGTTAGATGTCCGGTGTCCGCTACTTTTTAATTTGTCTTCATTGGTGAGTGTGTGTATCATTTATCCGTTGCACACTAACTGGAATTTATATCGGCGCTCAGCTTGGGGCTCAATTCCTCTACCAACACCTGTAAGGCTTTGTTTGGCGAATCAGTTAATAGTTTTCAAAAGCCCTGCGCAGCCAATGTTTGGTCTCAAATAGAGATGCTCTGGAAATTTTAGCAAACCGCTTGTTGTCCTTATAACTCCTCCTTCCTGTGCCTTCAGCGATATTTGCAACTACGCTGTCTGTTCCTAGCACCAATTATTTGCCAATTGTGTACTTTTCAGAGTGCTTCCATTCGAAATAGATCTCCCAAATTTCATCCGCCAACTCTTCCGAAGGTAGGTAGACTCTCAGGTTTTAAAATTGAGTTCTAGCGACGAACAACTGAGCACGGACAACTGACTACGGACCAGTCCAATCTCACTTCGATATCCAAACATTCTTATCCCCTATCAGGCTGCGCAACTCGCTCAGAAAGGCGGGGGCCGGGGTGATGCGCAGGTTGGTCGATTTTATCTTGTGAACCTGGGGATCGGAACCGTTGCCTGTATCGTCAGCGACGTGGAACCATAATTCGCAGGAACCGCGGTTGCTGTAGGCCAGGGAATGGAGCCGGTGAATCAGAGCGCTATCCAGACTGCTTAAATGCAATCGGATGTTAACCCGCCGGGCCAAGCGGCGGCGCACTTCCTCCAGCGGCATGATATCTTCCGCCAGTACCTTGATCTCCAGAGCCACCGGATTGCCGTTCTGTTCCGGGCTGCGGTCATTGCCCTGGGCCGACCCACGGTCAGCCCCGGGCATGCCCCCACGAGTGGGTTTCCCGATGACAAATATTTTGGCTTCCTTAACCAGCAAGCTCTGGACCCTGGAATACAGGTCGGAGAACACCACTACTTCCAGCTGGCCGGCCATCCCTTCGAGGGTTAGGAACGCCATGGGCAGCCCTTTGCGGGTGTGGTGGTGCTTTATCTGGCTGACGATGCCGCCCAGGCGCAGCTGCTCCCGTTTCAAGGCTCGCTGCGGGTCGGTGAAGTCGTGGTTGGAGAACTCCTTCAAGTCATCGGCGAACGCTTCCAGCGGATGGCCGGAAAGGTAGTAGCCGGTAAGCTCCTTCTCCATGTCCAGGTGCTGCTGGTCGGTCCAGGGCGGTTCCTCCGGCAGCTTTGGCGGGGCTGCCACAAGGTCCTGGGCACCGGCCCCGAAAAGGCTCTCCTGGTTGGAGGCTTCACCGGCCTGTACACTCTGGGCGTATTTCAGCGCCTCTTCGAGTGCTGCAAATTTCTGGGCCCGGTGGCCCTCCAGCGAGTCGCAAGCCCCCGATTTTATCAGACACTCCACCGCTTTGCGGTTCACCAGGTGCAGGTCCATCTGCACCAGGAACTCCGGTAAACTGCGCCAACCACCGCCACTCTCCCTGGTATTCTTTATATGGTCGGCGGCCTTCTGCCCCACATGCTTGATGGCGTTCAGCCCGAAGATAATTCGGCCCTGATCATCCACCCGGAAATTGCGCCCGGAGCGATTAATGTCCGGTGGCAATACCTCCAACTCCATGTCCCGGCAGGCAGCCAGCAGTATGGGCATGCGGTCGGGGTTGCTCATTTCGGAGGACAGGTTGGCGGCCATGAACTCGGCCGGGTGATGGGCCTTCAGATAGGCCGTCTGATAGGCCACCACGGCGTAGGCGGTGGAGTGGCTCTTGTTGAAACCGTATTGGGCGAAACGGGCGATCAGTTCGTAGATTTCCTTGGCGGTGGATTCCGGAATATGGTTCTTCACCGCCCCCTGGACGAAGTTTCCCGCCAGTAGGTCCATTTCCTTTTTCTTTTTCTTACCCATGGCCCGGCGCATAAGATCGGCCTGGGCCAGGGTAAACCCGGCCACCACATGGGCAATCTGCATCACCTGCTCCTGGTAGACTATGACGCCGTAGGTTTCCTTGAGCAGCGGTTCCAGGGAGGCATGCAGGTAGGTTATTTTCTTATGGCCGTGCTTGCGGTCGATGAAATCATCGATGAAGGCCATGGGCCCCGGCCGGTAGAGGGCATTCATGGCTATCAGGTCTTCGATGCAGGTGGGCTGGAGTTTGGTCAGGAACTCCCGCATTCCCGATGACTCGAATTGAAAAATACCGATTGTATTGCCGGT
>JADFMC010000036.1 GCA_022564085.1 Fidelibacterota bacterium
GAACAGGATATAAATTGCACCTCTATCGATTCCGCCGTCATCATCGCCGAAGGCTCCTACGGCCAGATCGTTCACACCATCCCCGTCCAGGTCGCCCATGGAAGTCACGTACCGGCCAAAATCGTCGTCATTATCTAACGTCGCAAGGAAATTTCCATCGGTGTCGCTGATCTTCTGGAAGCTGCTTACGGTGCCATCGGTGATCTGGGCCTGGACCAGGTGCGGGAAGGCCAAGACCAGGGATAATAAGATGCCGGGCAAGCGTAGAGAAAAGGGAGATCTCCTAATCGAATCGTCAGGTTTTGAACCAAACTGCATTATTGTAGCGTTTCCGGCAGGCCTGGCGGTGTGCCCACGGTCAGGTCGCCCGTCATGGCGTTGGCACCACCGGTGGGTTGCCGACAGTCAGCGGCCCGCCGCCGTTGCCGGGCGGTTCGGTTGTATCACCGCCTCCCGAGGTGAGAGCATAGGCCCCGCCGCCGGCAACAAGGGCCCCCAGCACCAGCCACTTGAGACCGCCGCCCTTTTCCGGGGGCTGGACGGTGGGCGCTGGCCGGGCTGGTGGCTGGGTTGCTACCTGGGTGGGCGCCGGTGGTGTGAAGATTTCCTGTGCGGCGGGTTCCACCGTAATCGGCTCTTGCACTGCGGTGATCTCCACCAGTTCTGCCGCTACAGCGCCCATTTCGGCGATCAGCCCATCGATCTCACCGCGGTAATCCCGAATGATGGATTTGGTGATTTTCCCCGTAGACACGTCGATAGTGCGCAGGTCGATGGTATAGGTTGAACCGATCTTGCCGATGGAACCGGCCACCATGCTGGTAACCCCCAGCATCTGACCGATCTCGACCGCGCATTCATCTGAGGTACAGCCGGTTGATTGAAAGTCCTGCTCGGAGAGGATCTGGTTCATCTGTCCGCGCTCCACGACCGTGACTTTCCCGGTCCGGACCAATTGCGAGCGCAGGCGGTCGGTGAGGCTGGCCGCTTCGAAGCTGGAAATGCCGCGACCCTCCAGGTCCAGCACGGCGATAGATTCGCCTCCCTGGGCCTGCAAAAAGGTGAGCAGATAAAGGAGACAACAGGAGAATACCTTACGGTAATGCCACTGCACCAACTGATTCATCTTTTCCTCCAAATTCACTTTAATATAGACTTTAGGAGTCGTGGATGGCAATAAAACAATTTACAAACATTGATGAAGCCCTATGGTGATATAAATCACAGACACTTGCCCGGCGCCTGCAGCAGGGAGTTCACCGGGTAGTGGCAATGGCAATTAGCAATTGTCCCGGGGACTCAATTCCACATCCCATTATTCCATTGAGAGTGGCCACTACTCCTCCCCGTACCAGTAGTCCACCGGCTGATCGGTGCGCAGGTACAGGTCCAGCGTCCGCCGGGAGCGGTCGGCGCCGGGCGCCGAGCCGGCAAACACGGCGATCTTGCCGGAATCGGGGTAGCCGTTGATTTCGGGATCGATCATGGTGGAGACCACCAGCAGTCGCAATGGCGCTTCGGGACCGGCCGTTACCACGTGCGCTCCTTGCGGTCCCCGGGGAAAGGCCAGGTAGTCGCCCTTGCTGATGGGATACTCACCATCGGGCAAGCGGACCACACCCGTGCCTTCGAGGACAAACATAGCCTCTTCATTGGCGTAGTGGTAGTGGTAGGTCCACAGTCGCTGGCCCGGTGGTACCTCATACAGGCTGGTACCCAACTGCTTCCCACCGCTGGCCCGGCCCAGCGCCTTGCGCCGGAAAAGCAGCCGGTCCTTTCTGGTATGGTCGGTCCATTCCAGGCTGGCAGTGCTCACTAGCTGGTTCGGCCGGTGCATGGCGCTCCCTTTTTATTTTTTTAATGGTGGATCAAAAATTAACCGTCCAGAGACCGTATGGGGCATCCCGCAATACGGCCCTACAGGGGGATGACCGCCAGGCGTTGCACCAGGCGCGCCACCAACTGCCCCACCAGCTGCATACCTTTCAAGTTGAGCCGCTGGACATCGTCATCGGGGTGGTGATACTGCTGGTGGCGGCCGGTGGATAGGGACAGCGCCGGTATCTGTAGACGCAGGAATGACTGGTGATCACCGGTACCGGAGGCACCATATTGCAGGCGCAGACCGGCGTGATTCAGGGCCGGCAAAAGCTCCCGCCACAGGGGTGAGCTATTTGCACCGCTAAGCACCAGGACCGCGCTGTCCAGGCGGCCCACCATGTCCAGGTTGAGCATGGCCGCCACATCGTCCATGGGTACCGGCAGGTTGGCCGCGGCGTGGGCCGAGCCATATAGGCCGGGCTCCCCGGCCCCGAAGGCCTGGAACATGATGGACCGCCGGTCGCCATTGCCCGGGGGATGCTCCGCCAGGTAGCGAGCCACCTCCAACATGACGGCCACCCCCGAGGCGTTATCGTCGGCGCCGTTGTGCACGGCTGACCGCTGCGGCACAGCCGAGCCGGAGCCCGGCCCTCCCAATCCCAGGTGATCGTAATGAGCCCCCAGCAACACCCATTGCCGGCGCAGCTGTCCACTACCCGGCAACACGGCCAGCACGTTTCGCGAGGTGGCCTGCTCCTGGCGTAGATCGGTGGTGAGGTTCACCGTTACCCCGGTGACAATATGGCTCAACGGCAGGCGGCTGCGGTTGAGCTCCTGCTGCAACTGGGCGATAGTGAGATGCTCGGCCGCCAGCAAGCTATCCGCCGCCCGGCGGGTCAGGTGCACCATAGGCAGCCCGGCCTCCGGAGCGGTGCTCCGCGACCGCAGGAGCGGCAGCTGGTCCTGCTGGTTATCAGCCGGTCCGGTCACTAGCAGCACTGCCACAGCCCCGCGCAACCGGGCGGCCAGGGCCTTCACGGATAGATCGCGGTGCTCGCCAAAAGGGCTGGTGGCGCTGGACCCGGCCGGGGTTTCGGTGAGCATCAGGACCAGCTTTCCGCTCACATTGACCCCGGCATAATCGTTATAGGCCGGATCGGTGGAATGGATACCGTAGCCCACAAAAACCAGGGGACCGCTCACCTTCCCGGAGCTGGATATGCCCAATGGCCGGAAATCGTGATTAGGGGCCAGCGCCACCGGTGAATGATGGTCCGGGGTGGTAAACTTTAGGGCGTTACCATCACCCAGCGTTACAAAATCTGGAAAACTGAAGGGCTGGAAATATCCCCCGGGCGCAGGTTCCAGACCGTAGTGCCGAAAGGTATCCCGGATATATTCAGCGGCCTGCATTTCTCCAGCGGTCCCCGCCCGGCGGCCTGCCAGGGAATCAGCCGCCAAATACTGGGCGTGAGCCAGTAGCGCCTGAGGGGACAAGGCGACCGCAGCGGGCCTGGCGATCTCCGGCGCAGGTTCCCGGCGCTTAGCGCAGCCGGCCAGCAGTAACAGGCCAAATAAACCGCCTAGCAGTGGAACAGGTTTGATCGCAGTCATCAGCCGGCTAGTTTTAAGGCTTTCAGGTCAGCCGCCCGATTCACCTCGGCCACCAGTTCGGGGAAATTGGTAAAGATGCCGTCCACTCCGATAGAGCGCAGGTACTCGATCATGGGTCGATTATTCACGGTCCAGACATTCACCCGCATTCCCCGGCGGTGAGCCCGGGCCACCACCTCGGGTGTGACCACCGCCAGGCTGGGGTGCAGGCAATCGGGCCGCACCAGGCCCAACAGGCGCGGCCGGCGCAGCAGCCAGGGGACGTCCTCGTCCCACCAGTTGAGGGCCAGGGCCAACTGGGGTTCCAGGCGGCGCACCTTTAAGAGCACTAAAGGGTTGAAACTGGAAATCATGGTCCGCTCGACCAGATTTTGTTTACCTACCAGCTCAACCACCTTGGCTTCGATCCCGGTGGGGCGCCAGTGATGGGATTTGATCTCGATGTTTATCAGCATATCGCCCGGTATCAGGGCCAGCACCTCGTCCAGGCGAGGGACGGGAGTGGGCGGGTAACCCTCCGGCTGGCGGTAGGCGGCGTTCAGCCGGGATATTTCATCCCAGGTGCGCTCCCACACGTATCCCTCGCCATCGGTAGTGCGTTCTAAGTCAAAGTCATGGCGCACTATAACCACGCCGTCAGCCGTTTCCAGCACATCCAGTTCGATGCCGTCCACCCCGGCCACAACCGCCTCCCTGAAGGCCGGCAGGGTATTCTCCGGCGCCAGGGAGGGTATACCGCGATGGGCCAGGCAAAACAGCTCACCGGATCGATAGAAAGGCAACTCCCGCGCTTGCCAGAACCGCATGCGCCGAACCGCCCAAGTTGCAAATACAACCAGTGCAACGATCACTACCCACATGAATAGGCCCGGCCCCGGCACAGCGGCTACGGCTTGAGCACCAGGCTATCCACCGCCCCGGCCAGCACCGCTTCCCGGGTAAAGTCCACCCGGCGGTATTGTCCATCCACGAACAGCTGGGCCTGGTCGCTGTAATGGGGGCTGAAGGGGTGTCCGCTCTGGCCGGTGGGCAGCACGATCAGGGAGTTGTCCCACTCCCCGATGTCGATGACCCGTCGCACGCTGGGGCCGGCGGTCACCTGGAAGGGGTCCGACAGTTTGAAATGGCCGGGATTGACGGTGGCATTAGCCCCGGCGGCCGGGAAAGGCCCCACATCCAGGCCCAGCCAGGCATCGAGGAGCCGCCCCAGTGTGCCTGATTTAGCCAGATCGTGAGGATGGGTCAGGGTATGCACCCGGCCCCACTGCCAGCGGGACATTCGTCCCCCCAGCGACTGTTCCAGATCAGCCAGGGCAGCAGCCAACGCCAATCGAATACAATCGTCGCCGGTTTCCACTTGGGGCGTGTCAAGATTGTCGAACCAGGGTGAGGCCCCTTGGCGTAACAGGCGGGGGATGTTCCGCATGGGCAGGTAGCCTGCCATCCGGGTGTAGTAATCGTAGACCTGGTCACCGGCCCGGTCCATTTCGTCGCGGTAAATAGCTGCGACCAAATGCCCGAACCAGGCATTGAAAATCGTGGCCGGCACCGATTCGGTACCCATGACAAAGTCCCAAGCCGCCAACCGTTCCAACGCCTCCGCCGTATGGCCGGATGGTGATTGGCCTCCGGGATCAGGGCTGTGAGCCGCCAGGAGGTAAGGGACTAGTTCCCGGGCCTGGATGGAAAGGAGATCGGTCTGGATTGCCATGGTCGATTCCAGCGAGTGCCGTTCCCGCTCCGCCAGCAGCTCGGTGATCCGCTCGATCCTGGCGGGCGGGGCCCAATAAGCACTGATATAGTAGGGGAACTCCGGTCCAATGGTGCGGTTGTTGGCCGTGGCAATATACCCGGCCGGCGGATTGAACAGGAAAGGCATTTCATCGAAGGGTACGAAGCCCTGCCAATCCCATTCACCGGAAGCGCCGGGCATCACCAGCAGACCGCTGCCCTCCCGGCGCAGCGGCAGCTTCACGAAGGGCCGCCAGCCGATGTTGCCGGCCCGGTCGGCATAGACCACATTCTGCCCCGGCACGGCATACAGGGCCGCCGCCGCAGTGAAATCTTCCCAGTTATGGGCCAGATTCAGGTCCAGCATGCCCCGGGCCTCATCAGTCATTTCCTGACCGGTCCAGCGCATGGCGATCAGCTGCTCCTCCTGCCGGGCCAACGGGTGCAGGTCGCTGATAATCACTCCGTGCACGGTATTGCGCACTAGCATGGTATCGGGAGGCCCACCGGACACAGAGATGATTTCCTGCCGCACCTCAAAGGGGACCCATTGGTCCCGGTAGCGATAGGTGGCCGGGTCGTCCGGGTTTACCTCTTCCTCGTAGAAATCAATGTCATCGGTCATTACGTTGGTGAAGCCCCAGGCAATATGCTCATTATGCCCCAACACCGCCAGGGGAATGCCGGGAAAGAATAATCCTCTGACGTTGAAGCGGCCGCCCACCAGGTGCATTTCGTACAATTTGGGGGGTTGGGTAAACCCCAGGTGGATATCATTGGCCAACAGAGGACGGCCGGTAACGGTGCGGTGGCCGGCTACCACCCAGTTGTTGCTGCCGCCCAGGCCGCCCGTGCCACCCAGCGGCTCAGCCGCCGTGCTCAGGACGTCAGCCAACGGTTCCAGCAGGTGTGAGACGGGGGCGCTCCCGGGAGGCACCACGAACGGTTTATCATCGGGGTAGGCCGGGTACAAGTCCCGGGCGTACTGCTCCCCGAAGGTGCGCAGAATCAGCCCGAAGATCAACTCCGGGAACCATGATTGGTTCAGTTCGTGGCCCATGAGCCGCCCGTAGGCCATCACCACCGACAGATCCCACTCCAGCGGCTGGTGGCCTGCCAACCGAAACTCCACCGGTAAGGCATCCCGATGACTATTGATGTAGTAGTTGATACCGGCGCACGAGGCCTCCAGCAAACCACGCAGTTCCGGGTCCAGGCGGGCGGCCAGCTGCTTACCAATGTGGTGGAATCCCCAGGTGCGCAGGTAGCGATCGGTGGACAGCAGGCCGGCACTCATTTCCGCCAGGCGGCCCTGAGCGGCCCGGTTGATCATATCCATCTGGAAAAGGCGCTCCGACGCCATCAGATAACCGGCGGCGTAGAACAGGTCGTGTTCGTCACCAGCGTAGAGATGGGGCACTGCGTAGCGGTCGAAATAGACCTTTACCGGCGCACGCAGAGCCGGTAAAGTCAATTCCCCCGAACGCACCGGCTCCGGGACGGGGAGCAATAAGCGGGGGAAACGGTATAGAACTAGCAGCAGGACAGTGATCACTGCCGCCACCAACCAGATCAGCTTACGCATGGACACTCCTGTATTCGGGTACAATAAAAGCTACGGCTGCCGTCCTGCGGCCAGCGGCGAAATGAAGTTAAGCCCCACCAGGTAAGGGGGCAAGACGGGGCCTGCCAGGGACGGGAATGTAACCAATGGTCCCAATATCCGTCTAATAACTGGAATTGGATGACAGCAGGTAATTTAAAAAAATTAGGAGAAATAAAATGCCGATTCGCTTAACGGACGATAGCTGGGATCAGGAGATCAGTCAGCACAAAGGGGTGGCCCTGGTAGATGTCTGGGCGCCCTGGTGCGGCCCCTGCCGGATGATCGGTCCCATCATCGAAGAGCTGGCCAAGGAATATGATGGCCGGGCCAAGATCGGAAAACTCAACGCCGATGAAAATCGGAAACCTGGGGAGTTTGGTGTCAGTGGCATTCCCACGTTGCTGTTCTTCAAGGACGGCCAGCTGGTGGACCAGATTGTGGGAGCGGTCCCCAAGCAGACGATTACCGAGCGGCTGGATTACCATCTTTCAAACGAACCCGCCCAGTCGTAGCTTCAGCCGGGTGCCGGCCATGATGCCCGCCTATTTAGACAGGGAATCAGTGCTTAGTGAGCAATTCGGCAGTTCCGGACATAAGCGATTTAGTGCGGGAGTATTCCGGCCGGATTTACGGCTTGGCTCTGCGCCTGACTCAAAACCGGCAGGATGCGGAGGACGTACTTCAGGAGACTTTCATAAAAGTGATGCAGAGCTTGGACAGTTTCGAGGGACGTAGCGCCATTTATACCTGGATCCACCGAATTGCCACCAATATCGCCCTGGGCAAGTTGCGCCGTTTGCGAAGCATTCCCGACGTAGACATCGCGCCAGAGGATTTCGAAGAGCTGGCTGCCGGGAATTCAGAGACCAGCGCCAATTATTGGCACGACCTGGAAGATAGTGAATTTCTTAGAGAGACCATGGACCGGGCCATCAGCCAGGTGCCGGAACCGTTGCGGGTGGTGTTCATTCTCCGCGATGTGGAAGGCTTAAGCACCAAAGAAACGGCCGACTTCCTGGAGATCACCCCCGCCAACGTGAAGGTCCGATTGATGCGCGCCCGCATCCAGTTGCGTAACCGGTTGGCCCACTTGCATCCATCCACAGGGGCCCGGGCATGAATGGTCACAGCCCGAAGTTAAAGCGGCTGATTTGCGAAGAACTGGGCCAGGACCTGGGAGAGGAACTTTGCGATGAGGTCCAGCGCCACCTGGACGACTGTCCCGACTGCTGGGCCGAGTTCGATAGTATCAAGCGGACGGTTTACATTTACCGCAAGACACACACTGATCCGGAGCAGCTGCCCGGGGCGGTGGTAAAGCGCCTGTTTAAGGTCCTTTCATTGACGCCGCCAGCCGGCAAGGATCAGCCCCCGGGCACAGCCGAACCCGGCTAGTACTGACTAACTGCTCAATCACTTACTTACCATGGAGAACCGATGACTGAAGTCGAAGTGCGGCGCGTCGAAGGCAGCACCTTTTTAGCCAAAGGGCCATCCAACCATTGGGTGGTGCTGGACGCCAAACCGGAGGACGGTGGCCAGGATGGCGGCGCCCGGCCCATGGAACTGATGCTGATGGCCATGGGGGGTTGCAGCGGTATCGACATCGAGCTGATACTGCGAAAAATGCGCCTAAAGCTGAGCGATTTCCGCATTCACCTGAAGGGTGAGCGGGCTGATGGCGATCCACGGGTCTATACTAAGATTCACGCCGAATACCATTTCTGGGGTCGTGATCTGCCCCGTGAGAAGCTGGAGCGGGCGGTGAAACTATCAGGGGAGAAATACTGTTCCGTGAGCAACATGCTCAACAAAGTGGCTGCCGTCACTACCGAAGTTATCCTGCACCCAGAGGATTGAACGCCGGCCTGCGGCTTCCTCCCCCTGCCCTACCCTTGATTACCCTTTAATTTAACATTGGATATAATTCATTAACCTGCTTCGCTGAGCACCGAAACTTCCTTATCAAGACAGCCTGCGAGTCGTTCCTTCTCTATCTCTAGATCATATCTGATTTGCAGGTTAAGCCAAAAGCGCTCGGAGGTACCGAAATATCGTGAGAGCCGCAAAGCTGTATCGGCCGTAATAGACCGTTTGCCGTGGACGATTTCATTGATGCGGCGGGGCGAAACACTGATGTCCTTTGCTAACCGGTATTGGCTGATCAGCATAGGCTTCAGGTACTCTTCCAGCAATATCTCACCGGGACAAACCGGCTGAAGTCCTTCATTAGTCATTGCCATCTCCTAGTGATAATCTGCGATTTCCACATCGAATGCATCCCCCCGGTTCCAACGGAAGCAAATACGCCATTGATCATTGATCCGAATACTGTATTGTCCTGCGCGGTCTCCTACCAGCTTCTCCAGACGATTACCGGGGGGTATCCGCAGATCTTCGAGAACCTCGGCAGCATCAAGTATAGCCAGCTTGCGTTGTGCCCCACGCTGAATCCCGATTGGCAGTCTCCGGACGAACCGCCGGGAAAAAACATCTTCAGTCCCCTTATCCCGAAAGCTGCTTATCATTTTTAAAAGAGCCCCTTGGGACCAGGGTAATAATAACGCTGCCCGTTAATAACGTCAAGCGTTATTATTCCCCCAGGTGACATTTATATCGCGCTTTGCGCAATACGGAAGAGACGCTGAAGCGGCTAAATCAGCGCCGCTATTATAATCGGGACTCTACACCCGCTCCCGGACAAGCTTCCTACTCAAATGACAGTCTGCATTATTAAATTGAGCTGCCATCCATCTATCGGGTTATGCGCTATATTTATGCCTGGCCCACCAATTAATAGCGACTAAGGAGGACCAGATGTCGCGTCGAATCCTGATTGCCGGACTTGCCATGGCTGCACTGACTTGCGCCGGTCCCGGGGCCTTGATCAAGAAACCGGCCGTTGACGATGCCGCCGCCTACAATGAGGAATGGCGGACCGGCCTGGCCCGGGCTAGGGAGATGTTCGACTCCCTGCAAGTGCCGGCCGGCCCGCGGACGGTGGCCACCGTGCTGGAACCTCTAAATGACCTGGAATTGGTGCTCTACCAGGGCCAGGCCTGGGCCAGCCTGATGCACAATGTCCACCCCAACCCTGAGTATCGCTCCGCCGCCGAGGAGGCGGAACAGGCTTTTTCCAGCCTGGGCACCGAAATCAGTCTGTCGCGGCCGCTCTACGAGGCGCTGTTGGCGGTGGATGTAGCCGGTGAAGACCAGGCCACCCGCTATTACCACCAGACCACTGTGCGGGATTTTCAGCGCGCCGGGGTCGACCGCGATTCTCTGGCCATGGCCCGTATTAAGGAGCTGCAGGATGAACTGGTGCTGATCGGGCAACAGTTCGGCCGGAATATCCGCGAGGACGTGCGGTCCATCAAGCTGGACTCGCTGGGCGAGCTGGCCGGGCTGCCACCCGATTACATTGCCGCCCACCAACCTGGTGAAGACGGCAAGATCACCATCACAACCGGTTATCCCGATTATCTGCCCTTCAATACTTACGCCGAATCGGACGCCCGGCGGCTGGAGCTCTACCTGGAGTTCCGGAATCGGGGCTATCCCCAAAACATTGAGGTGCTGGACCGGATGATCGCCCGGCGCTACGAGCTGGCCAACCTGCTGGGCTTTGAGACCTATGCCGACTATATTACCGCCGACAAGATGATCGGCAGCGCCCAGGCCGCCGGTGAGTTCATCGACCGGGTGACTCAGGTGGCCGCTCCGGCCGCCGCCAGCGACTACGCCGCCTTACTGGCGCGCCTGAAACTGACCGATCCGGCTTCCATAATGGTGGGCGATTGGCAGAAGGGCTACCTGGCGGAGCTGGTGCAACGGGAGCAGTATAGCTTCGACTCGCAGGAGGTCCGGCAGTACTTTCCCTACGATAAGGTGCGCGATGGCCTCTTCGCCCTTACCGGGAGCATGTTCG
>JADFMC010000349.1 GCA_022564085.1 Fidelibacterota bacterium
TGACATCATCTACGACGAGTTTGGCACAGGGCGACGTGTCGAGGGTCGTCACGAGTGGCTAAATATAGTAGCCTTATTCAAAATTCAGCTTGGGATACAGGCATGTGACTGATTTGAGCGCGGACACAAACTTATTGCAAATACGGCACAAATCGGCCAGCCCCAAGGAAAATACTCAAAATTATGACATTGTCGACTATCACTCCTCGGTAGCTACCCCAATCCGATCCTTGAAGGGTGTCCAATCGTCCGAGGGTGACCATTCCTCACCGGTCCATGTTATCGTCGATGAACTTCCGTATCTTGTCCTCTTCTAACTCTTCAAGAAGTAGCAGTTTGCCCGGCGCCGCCAGCGCAATCTTGGCGTCCATCGTAGGGTAGGGCGCAAGGTAGACCTGGGGAGGATAGGACGACACAATATCTGTAAGCCTGTCCACCAAATCCTCCTCGCATTGGTATTTCCGGCAGTTGTACTGGACTAACATGCTCCCCCTTTCATGCCCGGCATCACGTTCCATCACGTGTTCCTGCACCAGTCTATGAATGGGCTGCGTGTTTATCTGCCGCCCTGGCAAAGTCTCTCTATGGGCTGCCGTGTAACCGGTAGGTGGCAGGATCTTACCGAACGTACTGCTGGTGGTCATGAAGAGTACGAATCCTCCAACCGCCACCACCAATACGGCTAGCCCACCTCCGGCCATCATCAAGTTTCGCCGGAAGTTGCCCCGGCGCGCTCTGCGGGACTCCTGCTGGCGCCGCTCTCGAGCACCCTGCCTTCGCTCGTATCTTTCTTTTCGATCTGCCATTACAGCCTCCAGATCTGCATATCCCTCCCGATATCAACCACCCAGGATCTATCTAAATCGCCCTTATTTATATGCCAAAGGGAAAATGCTTTGCTCCGTCCATTTCATTTGGCCGGCGGCCTTGTTAGCTATGAGCGTGAATGGGATCGGGCTCCGCTCCAGCAACCGGCAAACACCAAAAGGGCCAAAACGATCAGCACCGCAAATTCACCCGGATGCCTTCCGCCGCCATCACTTAACATGTGCTGGAGGTGGATACCACTCAATAGGGCAAACACCAGTGATAAGAGACCCAGGATCAAGCTTGTTCGCTGTAACAAAACACCCATATTTACGTTATCTCCTCCTCTACGTGGCGTGAACGGCTGGCCTAGATTTAGCCAAGGTTGTGACTCCTGAATCTTAGTTACGATTTGCCGAGTTGGGTGGATTGCCTTAAGCATTCCATCCAACCGGGTTCGATGCCCTGATACCTAAGTTAGATGCGCTTATCAACCGAGGCGTCGTGAGGAGGAGGGGGAGCAACGGAGCGAGTATGCCAAGCCCCGACCCAAACTTTGCAGATAGGCTCAGGCCTTGGCCGTGATTGGATCGACGGAAAACTGGGCGCGCCAGTCGTCAAATCCTCCTTGTAGGGCCACGGCGTTGATTCCCCTTTGTTGAAGTTGATGCGCCGCACGGGCGCTGGTAGCTTCATCGTGTCAAGCGCAATAGGTGACTACCATCCGATCTTCGGGGACGTCAGCGGCCCATTCCAAGATTTGATCCGGCAGCACCCGTATGCTACCCGGTATCTGGGAGCCGTCATGATCGTAGCTGGCTCGAGCTCTTACGTCGAGGATCACCGGCGGGTTGGGGCCGGACATCAGTTCGGCCAATTCATCCACTGAGATTCTTGGCACTTCGCCGGCATGCTGCCCAAACAGTCCGGCTACGGTAGCCTCCCTTTCCTCTTCAAGAATCTCATGGGAGGCCTTTCGCCCATACCACGCGCTAACAGGGGTTGCCGATGCTCCATGAATGGTCACCGAGGCCAGCACCACCACTCCGATGGTCGCCAAGAGCAACTCAGAGCCGGGAATGCGCGCTTGAACTACCAGCAAGGCCAGCAAAAGTGAATTCAAACCCCGCGGACCGAACCAGGCCACGAAGGCCCGAGCCTCCCAACTTAGCTTGGCCCGGGACAACACCAGGCCCAGCACCGGCGGGCGAATCAGGAATATCACCAACGCGGCCAAGATCAACGCCGGTCCAAGGGCCACCGATCCCAGGATCCCGGAGAGAACCGCCCCGAATAGAACAAAAGCGAGAAGCATCGCCATCTCCGAGGCAATCTCGCCGAAATCCAGGAAGCATTCGCATAATGATTGGTTCAGCACCACCACCGCCACTCCAGCGGCGAAGGAGGCCAGGAACCCGTCTCCCCCCGCAGGCCGTGGCTCCCGCCGTATGACGCCAGGACCAACCCGACGCCGTAGAGC
>JADFMC010000350.1 GCA_022564085.1 Fidelibacterota bacterium
GGAGAGGGGATCTGGCATTATGCTGGCTTGCCCATATACCTTGAAATATAGTTATGCCCTTGATTTTCCACCTTGACCTAAGCGGAATCGCTTCCCCTCTCCCCGGGGCTCTCCCAGGCGCATGTGGGAGAGGGGCCTCGCGGAGCGAGCGGGGTGAGCGGGGTGAGGTAGTAGCGGGCCAAGCATCCTCCTTTCCGCCATAGGCGGGGCTCGTTACCACAAACTTGAAACTCTAAACCTTGGCCTGAGCTTGCCGAAGGCTCGAAACTTGAAACACGCAACTATCCGACTAACGAGCAACGGCCCCACCGATCTGAGGCTGTGCAACCAACCGGCCACCGAAATGGCCGTGGACCGGGCGGCCTGGCGCGATGGGGCGCTCTACCGGGCGGGCCGGATCGCCGGGGTGCCGGTGCTCATGCGGGCGCGCTCGCTGACGGCGGACGAAATCGAGTTCCAGGTCCGGCCGGCGGATGAAATACCGTTACCGGATGAGGCGACTATCGCAACCGCCCTGCGGCGCAAGTTCTCCCTGGACCTGGACCTGCCGGCCTTCTACCAATTCATCGAAACCCACCCCCAGCTCCAGTCCATGCCGGTCAGGCAGCGCGGTCTGCGGCCGATCCTGAAGGATTCGCTGTTGGAAGCGCTCTGGCTGGCGGTCATGGACCAGCAGGTGAACGTGGCCTTCGCCGACCGGCTCAAGCGCCGCTTCCTGGATGCCTATGGCCAGTGTTACCAGCTGGACGGCCTGGATCTGTGGCTGCTGCCAACGGTGGAACAGATCGCCGCCCTGGAGCCGCACGCCCTGCATCCTATGCAATTCACCCGTAACCGGAGCGGCTTTATCATCGGCCTGGCGCGACGATTTCTGGCCGAACCGCACTGGGAGGCGCTCCAGGGCCCGGATGACGAGGTGGTGCGGGAGCTGTGCCGCCTCAACGGCGTGGGCCCCTGGACCGCCGAATATGGCGCCATGGTGGGGCTGGGTCTGACCGATACCTTCCCGGCGGCGGATATCGGCCTGCTGGAGGCTGTGCAACGGCTCTTCGACCTGCCCAAGCGGCCCACCCCGGAACAGGTGCGGCAGTTGGGGCGGGACTGGTCTCCCTGGCGCGGATTGATTACCTTTTACCTCTGGCATCAATATGAAATGGAGGATTAGGCCCCGCCGATGCTGTCTTACGATTATTGCGAAACACCCCACGGCACCCTGACGCTGGTGAAAAGCGACCGGGGGCTGTGCTTCCTGGGGCTGCCTAACGCCACCGAGGAACAGATTGCGGCCTGGGCCGGTAAACGTTTTAGGGGCAGTCAACTCCAGCACGTCCCGGGCTGCTGCCGCCGGGAGGCTCAGGAACTGCAACAGTATTTTGCCGGCAGCCGGACCACCTTCGCCCTGGCGTTGGACCATCGCAATACGCCCTTCGCTAAGCAGGCGCTGGCCGAGGTAAGCCGGGTGCCGTATGGGCAGACCGCCACCTACGGCGACATCGCTGGACGGATGGGTCGCCCACGGGCTGCCAGGGCCGTGGGCCGGGCGGTGGCCACCAACCCCCTGGCAATTGTCATTCCCTGCCATCGAATTATGGGCTCGGACGGGCAGCTCACCGGCTACGGCGGCGGCCTGGAACTCAAGCGAACCCTGCTGGATCTGGAGTCCCGGGCGGCATGAACCGCAAACTGGAAATCGTCATCACCGAGCTTGAAGTGATCACCCAGCTGCGCAAGGTGGCCGCCGTGCTGGCCTGGGACCAGGAGACCTACATGCCGTCCGGCAGCGCCCAGGCCCGGTCGGAGCAGATTTCCCTGGTGCTCTCCCTGGCCCACGCCCGCTTCACCAGTGACACCTTTCGCCAGAGCCTGGCTATCCTGGTGGACCTGGACGGGGGGGCCGTCGACCGGGACGGCCTGGACCGGCGTCAAGTGCGGCTGCTGGAAAACATCTGGCACGACTGGCGCCGGGCTACCGCCTTGCCGGTGGAATTTGTGGGTGAACTGGCCCGGCTGACCTCCCAGGCCCAACACGTCTGGCAGGAGGCCCGAGCTCAGAACGACTACGCGCGGTTCTCTCCCTACCTGGAGAAAATCATCGACATGAAACGGCAGGAAGCCAGGTTCCACGGCTTCGAGGACGAGCCTTATGACGCCCTGCTGGAGGACTACGAGATGGGGATCACTACCAAGCAGATCGAACAGTTGTTTGCCGTCTTGCAGCCGGCGCTGATCGAACTGGTGGGGTGCATCAAGTCCTCCAAGGTCCCCGACCGGCACGCTCTGCTGACCCA
>JADFMC010000351.1 GCA_022564085.1 Fidelibacterota bacterium
GTCATTTGGCAGCAGCCGGCAGTGGCTTTACAAAGAGGAACGGGGTAAATGTGTCGGTCAACCGGGGCAGTACGGTCTCCAGTTGGATGTTGCACTGTAAATGGCGCTTGATCTAACTTAGCCGGTCCCACTCCAACCGGCCTAACCTGGTAATTGACTAAGGGAATATCGGGCTTGCTACGGCTTAGTTTTAAACATCTTACGGCGACGTTGCGATTGCTCCCGTTGGCTGCTATCTGGCTCTTGCCGGCTGGGGCAATGGCCGATGAGATACGGGTAATATTTCCCAATCAGCCGGGCCACCGGGCCACCCTCAATACCTTCTATCGCGGCCAGGTGGAATACCTCAACACCGCCGAACTGGCCGAAGCCTTCTCTATCAGGTACTATGTCAACAATGCCGTGCAGAAGCAGGTGTTGCATTTTCGTGAAGGGGAAGTCAAGGTAACGGCCTTCTCCTCATTCGTGATCATCGATGATAAATCTTATCAGTTGCCGGCGCCCTCGTATTTCGACGGCCGTGATTTCTATCTCCCCGCCCGCTCTTTTTTTCGTATTCTCGGCTCTACGGTGCTCAAAGGCGCCACGTTCGACGAATCGCGCCGGGCCTTTATCGGCCCCCGCTCGCTGCTGGGTTATAACATCCATAGAGCCAGTGTGGAGGAAAAGCGCAACGGCACACTGATCAGGGTGCGAACCAGCCAGATTTTCGATGCCGCCAATATCGTGCGCTATATCACCGATAACGGCTGGCTGGTAGTGCAGATCCCCGCCGGCAAGGTGGACACCCTGGAGCTGGCCCGCTCCACCATGGGCGGTTTAATCCGAAATGCCTGGGGCCGGCAGCTGGATAATTCAGCCGAGCTGCGTTTCAAGCTCAATGAGAAGGTCCCCCTGCCGGAAGTGTTCCAGGTGGACAACGGCCGGGAGCTGCACATAGCTCTACGCAATCCGGTACGCAAGAAGGGCAACCGCACCGAGGAAATGCGGAAACTGTGGTACCTGAACACCATTGTGATCGATGCCGGACACGGCGGCAAGGACGCGGGTACCACCGGACGGGGGGGCCTGCAGGAAAAGACGGTCTGTCTGGATGTGGCCTTACGCCTGGGTAAACTGCTCAAGCGGCGTACCAAGATGAAGGTGGTTTACACCCGCGATGAAGATGTCTTCGTCCCCCTGTTTCAACGTACGAAGATCGCCAACGAGGCCGGCGGCAAGCTGTTTATCTCGATCCATGTCAACGGGGTGAAAAATCGCGGAGCCCGGGGCTTTGAGACCTGGCTGCTGGCCCCGGCTAACACCCCCGAAGCCATCGAGATCGCCCAGCGGGAAAACAGCGTGATCGCCCTGGAAGAGTCGAATCATCGCTACAGGGAATTTACCGATGAGACTCTGATCCTCTCCACCATGGCCCAAAGCGTCTGGATGAAGGAAAGCGAGACGTTGGCCGCCCAGGTCCAGCAGGAGCTGGCTGCCCGCCTGGACAGTCCCAATCGGGGCGTGAAGCAGGCCGACTTCTACGTGCTCATCGGAGCCACCATGCCCAATGTACTGGTGGAAATAGGTTTCCTGAGTAACCGTATCGAAGAGAAGAAGTTGGGCCAGAGCGAATACCGCCAACGCATTTCCGAAGGTATTTATAATGCCATCCTGAAGTTTAAAAAGCAGCAGGAACAGGCCATGGCCTCCAATCAGTAGACTATGCTCCTTGGCGAAACCGCCCCATCGTTCTAGTTTAAATTACCCAACCGTCTTTCTTGTCCAGCACAGTGAACCCTAATATTAACCACCCTGCCACCCCGGCCAGGCGCTGGCAGAATCCTAGAAAGTAAAATCAATGTTGTCCCGGGAGCTGTTGGAATATATTTTCGGCCTGGAGCGCAAAGGGATCAAGTTGGGACTTGATCCCACCCGTCGCCTGCTAAAGAGCTGTGGTTTCCCCCACCGGGCCCAGCCCCTGATACAGATTGCCGGCACCAATGGCAAGGGGTCCACAGCGGCCATTCTGGCCAGGATCTTGGAGGGGCACGATCTTAAAGTGGGACTGTATACCTCCCCGCACCTGAGTCGTTTCAATGAGCGCATCCGCGTCGACGGGGTCTGCATCGAGGATGACTACATTGTGAACTGGGTCCGGCGCTACCGGGCGGCCATAGAGCGTTTGGAGGCCACCTTTTTTGAGGCCACCACTGTTCTGGCCTTGAGCTATTTTCGCCACAGCCAAGTGGACGTCGGGGTGCTGGAAACGGGCTTGGGTGGGCGGTTGGACGCCACCACCGCC
>JADFMC010000352.1 GCA_022564085.1 Fidelibacterota bacterium
GGGAGCTGCCCGGGGAGCATGAACGTGCACAGCGGCGGCAGTACCTGGAAGCTTTCCAGACCGGGGCCCAGGGCTATTTGGCTGCCAGCGGCAGCGATGGGACTGTGCCTACCAGCCCTGTGGATATCAACCGGGCCGGTAGCAGCGAGCTGCAAGCCGTGAAAGGGATCGGGCCGGTGCTGGCAAAGAAAATCATCGACTATCGTTCCGAAAACGGATACTTTCGGACCATCCAGGAACTGGCAAAAATCGATGGAATCGGCCCCAAACTGATCGCTCGATGGGAGCAGCAGCTCATCATTGCAGCGGACAGCACCATAGAAAAGGACCATAAAATTGAATAGCGACCAAAACGACCAGAGGCAAGTTGGCACGGGCCGGGCGGAGAGTGGTATCTCACGATGGTGGCGCAGTCTGCCCAATGAGCTTGTCAGCGTGATCCTGGATTGGGGAGTTGTGTTGGCAGTGGTGGTGCTGGTGGTGGTAATCTACGTTCCCAAGGCGATCTGGGCCGAAGAGGACCGAGCCCGTGATGAAAGCCGCCGCCGGATGGCCATCATCCAGGCCACTGAGGACTTCTACCGCACCATCAGCGATAGCTATACCACCGATGGCCCGTTCCTCTTCAAGTTGATCAGCCAGACCCACGATTCCCTGGTGGGCGATACCACCTTTATCGGGGAGCAGATAATCTACGTAGACGGGTCACCCTACACGGTGGACATTCCGGAAATACTGCTGATCCAAATGGACACCACTTTTACCGTATCCCGGACGGTGCGGGACACCATGCTGGATACCACTTATGCTGTGGCGCTGTGGAATGAAGAGCGCTCGGTGGAGGACACGGTTTATATCAACGGCAGCAGGGGCGTGGGCATGCTGCTCGATACCCCGGCCTATCTGCGCACCACCGATACCAGCTATGGCAGCCATACCGAGCTGATCAATGACTATGCCTGGTTTCGCTATCGTCTGACCGAGGATCTGCTTAAAAATCCGGTATCCGGACTACCGTACGAGATCAAACTAGATAGTACCGGTACGATGTTGACTATTGCATTTCCCGAATCAGACCTGAATGAGCAACGCCGGTATCTGTTTTTCAAGTTCAAAGCCCTCGATCATGGGGAGATTGTCGATAGCAAGCCATCGTGGCGCAGTAGTGAATGACCTCCCCGGCCCGCTAGCTAAGCCGCAATGTTAGCCATTGCCGTTTCAGAACGTGAGGTCCGATACCTGAGTTGGGAAAGCCACGGTGACGAGGTCCGTCTGCTGGCCTGCCAGGTAATTCCTTGGGAGCAGACGGTTGACGGCTTCCACAACATTGCCAATGTCCGCGAACTGATCAAGCAGATTACCGCTCAGAACGCGGCTGATGGGCTGCCGCTGCTATATCTCACCATCGACGCCTCATTCTGTAAGTACTCGGTTCTGGAAGTGGACCCGGCCTGGGACGTGGGGGAGCAGCTGGACTTTATATTGAAGTGCCGGTTCGGCAGCACACCGTTTTACGAGAGCTTCCAATACCCGGTGGATCTCGTCCGGGGATTATATTTAAATATCGATTTTCCGGTGGTACTGCGCCGGGCCATAAGTGCCGCCCTGCCCACTGTGGGCACCCAGCAGCAACTGCTATCAATAGGGGTCTTCTCGGCCATGAACTACGCCCGGCAGGTGGTGCCGGGGCTGGAGCGGGGCCGGCGGATGTTCTGGCGGGTATCGGAGGACGGCAGGGATCAGTTCCTCGAGATCCTGGAAGGCCAGTTTCAGGCGTTGCATTTGCTGGACCGCGATGGCGGCCAAGTACATCACATTACCACCACCGGGCGGAGCAAATTGCGCAATCCCATAGCCACCTTTGTTGAGCAGTTGGCTGAGGGGCAGGACGCCCTGTTTCCGGAAGTGGAGAATGTATTCGTTTACCAGGGGTCCGGCACAGAGGAATTTTTAGAGCGGATCCTGGAGCGGGAGCAGAGCAGCGTCTCACTGCTGAACCCCTTTTGGCGCTGGAACTGGCCCGAGGCGCCAGAAGCGGATAATCGCTTTAACCAGTCGGCTTTCGCCGAGCTGGCCCATGCGGTGTGGGCGGTGAAACGTGTTTGAGATAAACCTTTTAAGACCGCCGGGATTGCAGGCCGAGGTAGCCACGATTCCCAAACCGGAGCCGGTGGGGACGGAAGAGGCCATCATCGACCGCATGCAGGGGCGGGTTCAAAAGACCTCAGCACCGCCGACGCAGGCAAAGCTCCGAAAATCGTTTGCCCGGCGGTTGTGGA
>JADFMC010000353.1 GCA_022564085.1 Fidelibacterota bacterium
GATGAAATCGACGACCGACCCGTGGCACTGTTTGCACCCGCTGGTGGCGACGGCGTTGCCATGGACCCTGGTGTTGCCTTCGACCACCTCCGCCAGGAAGTTATCAAGGGAGCCGAGAATATTTCCGGCCTGGGCGTGGTGGCTGTCCTGGAATTCATCGAATTCCTTGATATGGCACCGTCCGCAGTCCTTGGGAGAGACAATTGTGGCGATTGTGTAAGTGTAGTGGTCAGTGGCGTCGATGTCGCCGGCGTCCGCTGCGTGGCACTCGAGGCAGCCGATCCCCCGGAGGGCATGGGTGCTTTCCTTCCACTGCGCTACGGCGGTCCGGGCGTTAGAGGGCTGGCTGTGGCAATCGACACATTGGCTGTTGGCGTCGGAGATCACAATGGCGGCTTTGTGGTCCGGCAGCATGCGGCGGCCCTCGATGTACCCGACGATCAGCAGGGCGATCAGCAGGAAGAAACTGAGGACTGCAATGATCCCGCGTTTGGCTTCTAATGACAGCACGTGCGCCTCCTTCACGAAAGAATACAGATCATCCGCAGAAAAGCGTAAAGATCATCCGCAGATTACGCCGATTTGAAAAGAGTGTTGTGATAATCATGTTATTTCCACGCAGATAGTACATACAGTCTTGGGTCCCACACCCTGAAGGGTGTGGTTGCCAATGAAACGTCACAATGGATGCCTGCGTATGCAGAAACGACGCTTGTGGCGAAGTGAGAATCTTGCGAGGCAGAGCCTCGCGTCATTGCGTTCCCAGGCAGGAGCCTGGGAACGAGAATAAGATTCCTCGTCGCAACACTCCTCGGAATGCCTAAAGTGGCGCCTTAATCCGACTTAGACCACCGCTTCCCAGATGGTGAAGACCAAAAAGATGATGAAGCCAAGGACTCCCAGCCAGAAGCTGATTTCGCGGCCCGGCCATTTCCGCTCGAAAACCCGGTCGATGAAGGGCCAGAACATCAGCATGCCCATGAAGATCATGGTACCCATGACACCGACCTGCAGGGAGGTCAGTTTCAGCCACCGGAACATGGCGTAGAAGAACCATTCGGGCTTGATATGCTCGGGCGTCACGAGCGGATTGGCTCGCTCCCCCATCTCTGCGGGATAGACGAGCGCCAGGATAGTCAAAAGGAACGTCAGAAAGAGGCCGAGGATGAGTTCGGTATAAAAGTGATTGGGGTAGAAAGGGAAACTTTCCGCGTGCGGGTTTTCCCGTTCGGCCCGGTCTTTTTTGAACTGGAGTGTGGTGATACCATGGAGGCGAATCTGGAGGACGTGCAGGCCCAGCAGGACCACCATCGCCGTGGGCAGGACGCCGATATGCAGCACGAAGAAGCGGGTGAGGGTATTGGGGCCGATGTCGTTGCCGCCACGGAGAAAATTTCCGATGTCGTCGCCGATGAAGGGTGTGGCGGCGGCGATATTGGCGCCGACCACGGAGGCCCAATAGGAGACCTGTTCATACAGCAGCGAATAGCCGGTGAAGCCGAACCCGAAGGTGATCAGCAACAGACAGACACCGAACATCCAGTTCAATTCCCTGGGCCGCCGGTAGGCGCCGGTGAAAAATACGCGCATCATGTGGAGCATCAGGGTAAAAATCATCAGGTGGGCGGACCATTTGTGAATGCTCCGGATAAACCAGCCGAAGCGGACTTCGGTGGTGATGTAGGCGATGCTGTTGTATGCTTCGGCGGGATGAGGCACATAATAGAAGGTGAGAAAAATCCCGGTGATCGCCTGGATCATGAAGAGATACATCGGGGTCCCACCAATGGCGAACCACCATCGCTTGAGATGGTTGGGAATCGGTTCGCTGGAGAGTTCCTTCAAAATATTCAGATCAAAAGGAAAGGACTCCACGGCCCATTCTTTGATGGCACCGGCACGCAGCATACCACCTCCTTCTCAGACTTCCCGTACGTGGACAAAAATCAATTCGTTTTCGTCCACTTCAACTTTGAGGCTTTCGAGCGGACGCGGCGGAGGCCCGCCCGTGACGTTGCCATTCTGGTCGAAATAGCCTTCGTGGCAGGGGCAGAAGAACTGCGCGTCCTGTGCCTGCCAGTACACTTTGCAGCCGAGATGGGTACACTCGGTGGAGATGGCTTTCAGGCCGCCGGGTGTCTGGACGAGTACCATTTCGCGGCCGGAGAGGTCCTGAAAGGTTTTGCTGCCCGTCGCCGCCAACTGGTCCATGGTTCCCACGAGAATAGACCGGTACCGCACTTCCTGCCGCCGGGGAAAGAGAAACTGCAGCCCATAC
>JADFMC010000354.1 GCA_022564085.1 Fidelibacterota bacterium
CGCGCTGGCCCAGCACTGCCGCTGCGGACACCGCGGCCCAGCGGCGAAAACGCATTACCCCTATAAAGGTCATGGCCTGATTGGCTGTGGTGATCTTCTGCTGCACCTTGAACTGGGGTGAATTCACATGCTCCAGGAGCAGGTCGTCCAGCTTCTTCACCTTGCTGATAATCCCCGCCACTTTATCGTAGTTGATGTCCATGCGGTTTACTTCCACCAGCAGTTCCAGGAAATTGCCCTGGACCGGCGGCAGCTGGTCCTTCTCTATCAGCGCCGGCTCACTGAAGTAAGGGCCGTGGAACAGGTCATACTCCAGTTTCCGGGCCTGCTCATAATCCGCTCGCGATTGCAGTTCGTAGGCCATCACCTTGATTCTTTTCGAATGGCAGTACTTGGGTGTGATCCGGCGGCGCTTTTCGTCCCGTTGGCTGTAATTGACTATTATGAAGTGAGCATAATCCAAAAGGTGCTCGTAACCATCGTCGACGGCGTAGTCTCCAAAGGCCAGCTTGAAGCCGGCATGTTTAAGATCGCCCAGGGCCTCGCTAAGAGCATCGGTCAGTTCGAGGGGCTGTGGCAGGAAAAGGGTCACGTTCTGACGTGAAAGGGTCCGGATCGGGGCCCCGGCGAGCAACGACGGGTCGACCTGTACGAACGCGGGACGCTTGCGGATCATTTCGTTGCCCACGAAGCCAAACATATAATTCAGCACTTCATCGGGCAGTTTTTTCTGCTCCTCTTCGGAATCCAGGTACTTCTCGGCCCCGGCACTGAATGCCACCTCATAAGCCTGCAACCGCCCGTCAGAGAGAAAGATAGGACGTCTAGAAAGTAAATTTTCCACCGAATCCTCCGATAGTAGCACAAATTCCAGCCAATAGCACCAAGGTTAATTTAAGCACTGTTCGAGCAATTTGTATTGCCAACTATAGCTGATTATTCTTAGACTAGGTGGGAGGCGGGCTTCGTCCGGCAACAGGCCGCCGGAGCAGTCGCCTGCTGGGATCTGCTAGTGGTCCGGAGGTTCCCAGGAAGTAATATATGATGGCGATCCATCCATATATAAAGCAGGCCGTGCGGGGAGGTAGATTATGACAACGTTAGTGGAACCTGATCGGGCCCGCCGGATCATTCCGGCCCTGCGCTACCTACTGCTGCTGACGGCATCCCTGAGCTGGTTGGTGGCCCAGGATGATGGACCGCCACTCTCTGGGGAGCCTAACGAGACATACCGGTTGGTCTACCAGGCAGCCCTGGCCGACAGCATCATCACGCCGGATGAGCAACGGATGCTGGAAACGCTCCAGCAGGCCCTGGGACTGCACCGTAATGAGGTTGACCAGGCGTTGGGCGAAGTAGGTCCACTTCAGCCACCCAGGCTGCAGAGCACCGGCCGCTGGACCCTCATGGCCCAGAATATGGTCTGGGGCATGGGCCTGTATGGCTGGGGCATCCCCTTCGTGCTGGATGTAAAGGATTTCAAGTGGTACATAGGCAGCGAGATGTTCTCCCTGGGGGGAGCGCTCTACTTAACCTGGAAGTTCACCGAGGGCCTGGACCTGCCGGAGTCCCGTTCGCAGATGCAACGGTTCGGTGGCTTGGTTGGTCTGCATTACGGTGTCGCCCTGAGTGGCATCATGAAGTTAAGCGGGCGCCCCACCGTGTTCCTGCTGATGGCGGCAGTGCCCACCGGCAGCTGGGTGGGTGACCGCCTCTACAGCTCCTGGCGGCCCTCCACCGGCCAAGCCTACGCCCTGGCCCTGCACGGCGAGCTGGGGCGGTCGGTCATGGGGCAGGTGTACCGGGCGGCGGTTGCTCAACCTAAGAGACCGGCAAATATTTGGTCTGGTGAGGAATATAAAGCCTATGAGCGGGACAGGGACGACTGGAGCCGGCTGCAGCTGGTTTTTCAGGTATCGGGCTACCCTGTGGGAATATACCTCGGCCGGCGGTACTACGGCCAAAGGCAATATTCTTTTGGTGACGCCATGATGCTCACCCTGGGTCGGGGCGTCGGGGCACTGTACGGGCTGTTACTGGCGGATCTTGCCGGGTTGGAATTCAGAGAGCGGGACAATGCGTGGCGTTGGGTCGCCATCGGCGGCGGCCTGAGCGGCCTGGTGGGGATGGACCGTTTTACATACAGGGCTGGGACTATACCTTCGGCCAGGCGGCCATTATGGCCCTGGGTGGTGCCGCTGGTGGGGCGTTCGCGCTGGGGTTCGGCATTATCATCGAGGCGAATGCTGTTGAATTTTACGAGCTTGCGGCCATCG
>JADFMC010000355.1 GCA_022564085.1 Fidelibacterota bacterium
CCATCCTTCACAGACTGCAACGATTTTAGGGATTTGGGATCATAGACCAGATCCTCCAGGTACCCGTGGAAAACACCGGCCCTTTCCACCGCATCCAGCATCCGTTTAGCCTCAGCAGCGGTACGACCCAACGGCTTGGTGCAGAGGACAGCCTTGCCGGCCTCAGCAGCTATAATTACCGCTTCCTCGTGCAGATGGTTCGGCAGGCCGATCACCACCACATCCACCTCTGCATCCTCGATGGCCGCCCGCATGTCGGTGGTCGATTTGGGGATACCCCACTCTTTGGCGAAGGCTTTGACCTTGGCCGCATCACGGCTATATACCATTGCGACTCGATCCCGGCGGCGTTGACCATGGAGGGTCATAGTGTAGAACATCCCAATCAGGCCGGTTCCCAGCATTGCAATTCTGTGCGACTTGGACATAGGCTACCCCTTTACTGCTATGTAGAATTCATTTGGGTTTGAAAGTTACAATTAATTGGAAAGCCAGAAATGTGATATGAAATAGAGCTCGGCCAATCCCGTGTTATGGCAAATTACGGTACCGCTGGATTGGCTCCACTAGTCCCGGATTGTCTAATCGGTAATGCGCTCGTTCTAGTGACACCACCGGTAACTGCGGCTACGGGTGATCAAATCTTTGGTAAGTATGAATTTCGAGTTCCAAGGTTCGAATTACTGGTATTGCCCCAGTCAATCCTGCCGATAATTCCGATTAAGGTTAGCGCGAAAATACGAACGTCCCCATTCCGGGTCCAATTATACCCATATTGGTTCGACGATCAAGAGTTGCGTTTATGTGATAATCGAAATTGGCAGCGGGCCTACCACCAGCATGCGGGGAAAGGCGGTAATACGTGGTTTGCCTGCCACTGCCACTGCTACTTCTACCAAGTCCCAAGTAACCGGGCTAAGCTGCCTCCCTACATCCCCCCGATCATCTCCTCGCCGAACTCGCTGGTCTTGAGCTTGGTGGCCCCCTCCATCAGGCGGTGGAAGTCGTAGGTCACCCGCTGGGCGGCGATGGCCTTCTCCAGCCCCTTGATAATCAGGTCGGCGGCCTCACCCCAGCCCATATAGCGCAGCATGAGCTCGCCCGACAGGATCAGCGAGCCGGGGTTGACCTGGTCCTTGCCGGCGTACTTGGGGGCCGTGCCGTGGGTGGCCTCGAAGATGGCCGCGCCGGTGTCGTAGTTGATGTTGGCCCCCGGGGCGATGCCGATCCCCCCCACCTGGGCCGCCAGCGCGTCGGAAATGTAGTCGCCATTGAGGTTCAGTGTGGCGATCACATCGTACTCATTGGCCCTGGTGAGGATCTGCTGCAGGAAGGCATCGGCGATAGTGTCCTTGACCAGCAGCTTGCCGCTGTCCAGGGCCGACTTTTGGGCCTGATTGGCGGCCTCCTCGCCATTTTTAGCCTTGATCCGGTCGTACTCGGCCCAGGTGAACACTTTTTCGCCGAACTCCTCCTCGGCCAGCTCGTAACCCCACTGCTTGAAGGCCCCCTCGGTGTACTTCATGATGTTGCCCTTGTGCACCAGGGTGACGCTTTTGCGGTCCCGGCTCAGGGCAAAGCGCAGGGCCGCCCGCACCAGCCGCTGGGTGCCTTCCCGGGAGACCGGCTTGATGCCGATACCGGTGCTCTCGGGGAAGCGGATCTTGGCGTAGCGCCGGGGAAAGCTCTTTTTTAGCATCTTAAGGAAGGCGGCCACGTCGTTGGACCCCTCTTGGAACTCGATACCGGCGTAAATGTCCTCGGTGTTCTCCCGGAATATCACCATGTCCACCCGCTCGGGGTGCTTCACCGGCGAAGGTACCCCCTGGTACCACTTCACCGGGCGCAGGCAGACGTACAGATCCAGTTTTTGCCGCAGGGCCACATTGATGGAGCGAATACCCCCGCCGATGGGTGTCGTCAGGGGGCCTTTGATGGCGATCAGGTACTCTCGGACGGCCGATAGGGTTTCCTCAGGCAGCCAACTGTCCGGCCCGTAGACCCGGTTAGCCTTGTCGCCGGCGAATATTTCCATCCAGGCGATCCGGCGCCGGCCGCCATAAGCCTTTTTCACCGCCGCGTCCAGCACCCGCACGGTGGCCCGCCAGATATCCGGCCCGGTGCCGTCCCCCTCGATAAAGGGGATGATGGGCTGATCAGGTACCTGCAAGCCGGCGGAGGAATTGCTGATCGGCTCCCCAAAAGCGGGCCGGGCGATATGCTCAAAATTGGTCATGATGGTCCCAGAATATATATGAACTTGACCTCTAAATCCC
>JADFMC010000037.1 GCA_022564085.1 Fidelibacterota bacterium
GAGTGAAATGAAGTTCAAATCGCCGAGTTGCCTACAGCAACATGATTGCAAACAGGCGAAGCGACTTTGATCCTATTATCTGGGCCCAGTGGGTGACCTGGGGTGCTTAGATATCGCCGGGGGCCGCTACTGAAATATACCACCATGGTCGAGCGAAACCAATAACCCCGCTGAAAATACTGGAGTCTGTCGGTAAGGGCGGACAGCCGGAGGCCTTTACTGCAGCAGCCCCGCATTTGGCGGGACTACTTTGATTATTACTTTAGTAAAAGCATCTTGATGGATTTGGTGTACGCCGGTGTAAACCCCGCTTGTGGTGAGGCCACCATGCGCACAATATAGATGCCGGAGGGGACTTCTTTCCCGGCGGCTGTCCGGCCATTCCAGTCCACCTGCCGGTAACCCGGCTCCCTGTAACCATCGATCAACCGCACAACTTCACGGCCCAGTAGGTCATAGACCACAATGCTCAGGTCACTGTTTACCGGCAGAGCAAATTGGATCGTCGTTTGTGGATTGAAGGGATTGGGGAAATTCTGCCCCAGCTCAAAGCCGGTAGGTAAGATCAGATTGGTCTGGTTGTCCGCCAGCGGCGGGGTATCCACATGGATCACCAAGCTGTCAAGGTACCAGCCATCCGCTGGTGCTGCGTCGTAGGTCTCCAGCCTGAAACGGATGCGGACACTGTCCATCCCGGCGTAATCGTCAAGGCTTACAAATTGCTGCTGCCATTGATAGTCCAGGGTGCCGGTATACTGCGAGACTGTTGACCAAGCACCATCACCCTGGGAGATTTGCACTAGAGCTACGGCATTGGACGTAAGGATATAGGTGTGAGCGAAACTCAAGTAGGCCTGGCTCCGGGCCGAGAGGTTGTAGGACGCCTTGTGCTCTAGAACGTAGGCCGTATCCTGGTCATAAAAGCTAAACGGACTCTCCGTGATGGAATAATCTCCGGAATAAGCATACACGGAAGTCCCCCACCCGTTTGTAACGGTCCACTGGTCCAAGTTGTCCTCGAAATCATCGACCAGCAAGTCCGGCACGATTGCGAAATACTGTTCCGGGCTGTCGGTGCGGTTCCTCCCGGCGGAGACGTCGTAGACCGAGAGGTGGTAACGAATTGTATCCCCATCTGCCAGGGTCTCACCAAAATCTATCACTCCCTCGAAATGGCCGGCATTAGGATTATAAGTCATCAGGCTGCTGTCGCCCGGTAAGCTGTTCCGCCGATAATGAAGATAGACGGTGGTCGTATCGAACTCAATATTATCCGCCACCGTGGCAAACAGCCGGTAGCGCCCCGCGTTGTCGATAGTGCTGCGATGAACAGACAGGGTAACGCTCGGCGGCGTGATGTCCGGACGAATATAGAAGCTGTGACTGGTATCGAGGGCCCCCACCGGGCTTCGGATAATCCTTCCGGCCTGATTCTGAATAGTAAAGTAATAGGTCAAGTTCCCGGGTCGGCCGGGGTTGGGTAGATCCCCGGTAAAGACACTGGGAGTCCCGGTCCCTGACAGCAAGGTGGTGTCAGTATACACGCCCTCAAGGCCTGAGATCACGCGCATCGTGCTCAGATCCAGGGGATAGTCGGCGTATTCAGTGACGGTTACAGCGATGGGCAGAGGGCTGGCCAGGTCCTCGGTTTCTCCCGGAACCTCATGGTCGAAATAAGCCGGATAAGGCGACAGAACGAAAAATCCCTCACCGGACATGTAAGTTGAGAAAACCAGACCGGACTTCGTTAGTGGAAAAACGCCCCAATTCCCGTGGTACAATCCAAAGGACCCGGGGTGGAAATCATAGTAGGCCACTTCCTTGGGATTGTAGGGATCGGAAATATCCACGATCCGGGTACCAAAAACATAATAGGAGACAAATAGCAGGTCTCCCTTAACGAAGGCGTTATGTACGGATCGGTCGTTGCCGACTTCATATTCCCCCGCCAGCGTGATATTGGCATAATCCAGGGCATCCCAAAACTTGATGTGCCCACCTTCCCTTTCAGCCATAGTGATGATAAAGCGGGAATCTTCGGTAGTCCAGACGGAATGAACGCTTTGGATTGAATCCAGGACAGCCAGGGTCTGGATATTACCCTTGTCAAGCACATCCAGAATGTACAAGTCGCCCTTCCCGATATCACAGGCATAGAGAGTATCATTCTTCACATAGAGGTCATGAACATAGGTTGTCGTCCATGATCCGGCCCAGGCCGGCTGTACTGGGTCCGTAAGGTCCAGGATCAAAATTCCCGGGGTATCACCCCCCACGATATAGGCGTAACCGTCGGCGATGAACAGGTTGTGGGCGGTATGAAAAAAAGTAGCGTCGCGCCTCACGAGCGCGGGCTGCCAGGGATTGCTGAGGTCGATAATTGCCAACCCGCCGCCATTTTCATTGGTCACATAAAGTTGATCGCCGTGGGTCTTCAGATCCCGCCAACTGGAGTTGGGTCCAATTATATGGGCCGTCTCAACCGGGTTGGCCGGATCGGTGGAGATATCGAGAATCACAACGCCGTCGTAGACGCCGAACACGGCGAATTCGTGGCCGCTACTATCGATATAACCCCAGACATCGGAAGTATACGGGTAGGCCGGGTTTGCTAGCAGGTCGATGTATTGGCTGCCATCTGCTTGGGCCGATGCCGCCGAGAAAAAAAGTAGCCCCAATAAATAAATCTTTGATTCATATCTCAAATGAATCCCCTGCTCCCATGCGTTATTTGCCTGGTGGATAATATTGACTATAACCGGGAGAGACAGCCTATTGTTCCAAGGTCTAGTTCAGACCTCACTCGCAGGCTAGCCGGGCTACCCAACCAGTGGACTATGCCTTGCCGATTGCAGGGTGCGATTCGCTGCTCCACCATTGAGATTAAGGCTCGGGAAGTGCGGCCATAAATTACCACCCTTCCACAGACAAACCCAAAAGCTCCTATGACAACACCGGAGTCTCTACCGGTAAGGACGCTCAGCCCCACGCCTTTAGCAACAGCCCCGCCACCGCCTTTGGCAGGGTACAAATTGACCTATGGTGACTAATGGTGACCAATGAATCCAATAAAGTGTCTTATATTTCTCAGTCCATTTTGGTCCACATTGCTCTGACGGCGAACAGGGGAATAATGTTAATCGGCAAGCGATCCTGCTTCTACCGCAATATGTCCCACCGGCGTCGGGCACTGCAAAACGACGATAATCATCCTTTTATTGCCGGTATTGACAAAGCCATGTGCTTTATTTACTGGAATCAATACGGCATCTTTTGCACGAATTGTTTCTCTTTCATCTTCCATAACAATTTCCCCCTCGCCTTCCATACAAAAAACGACTTCGTCACTGCCGGGATGACGATGGATCGGATTAACTCCTTTTGGTTTAAAAGTGTAAATGTTGCACTGTAAATTTTCTGTCTGCCATATCCTGCGCTTAAGGAATCCCTTCTCCGAAAATTCCTTAATCTCGTCGATGTTTTTTATCTGCACAATATTTGCTTCCTTCTTCCTTTTAGGTTATTGGGGGTCCTAATTAGGTTAATGGTGGTCCTATTTCCAGGTCACTTCCATTGCAACGAAATGGGCAAAGGTCTCCCGGGTAGGGTTGTTACGTGCATCCACCTTAGGACTTCGGATGTAGAAGTCCAGCTGCTGTACGGCGGGATTTACCGCTCCGGCAGAGGATTTCTTGTTAAGGAGCGGATAACTAACTTTCAGAGATCTCCGATCCCGGATGCCTTGAGTGACCATGAAGTGCATTTCGTAATCCTCGTATAGGGGCTCGCCGTTGAGCAGCGCATGACCATAGCCCCAACCGGCGACATAGATAAATGTTTTCGGCCAGTTCGAATCGCCGCATCCGGAGTCCCCATGTTCATAGATATAAGCAGCCACCCCGCCGTCCTGGCAAGGACTAAACTGGTGAAACTGGTCGAACTCCAGAATAAGATCACCTTCCTGGACCTGGAGCCTGGCGGAAAAGCTGCCCGTATTTTTAATTTCGTCTACGTCGATTTCGACAGTTCCTTCCACGGGATGAACGTTTGAAGCGTCATTTCCCATGTGATCCCATCCGGGAGGATCATTGAGCCCTCCTACCTGGTAGAGCCGACTAGCCGACAAGACGAAGTGGCCATCATAAAGATCGTGCTGCTCAGGTGCGTAGAGAGCTATTTCGGCGTTCGGCTGCCTTTGAGGGGTAGCTTCCCGGGTTTGGCCGTCTTTACAGCCGGTCAAAACTAGAATCGCCGTTATGATAAAGAGCGTTAACTTTTTTACCATCGGGAGGTCTCCTATATTGCCATATGATATCTAGTTGTCGAGGCCATACGCAACTTGGATGACCTCGGTCTGTTCGCCTTTGATGCGGATGGTTCTCTTCTGCCGGCCTAACCTTTCGTGCCAGATTTCCAGGCTATAAGTGCCTGCTGGAATATTCGGGATATGGAAGTGCCCACTCTCATCGGTCACCGCATGAAAGGGATGAGCATCTACCCGGATGAAGGCCTGCATCCAACCATGGACGTCGCATTTAACAATGATCATGCCCGGCTCATCGGTGATCTTGGTGACCGTAAGGCCCTTGGGCAGTGCAATATTTATCTTAAGGGCACCGTAGAAGTGTACGGTGTGGAGCAGGGTATCACTGTTTGTTGCCACGATCAGGTTGCCCACTGTCAGGACGCTGACATGCGGGACGAACCGGCATTCACGATTGTCCAGGACAAACCGGCTGGGCGTGAGCGGCGGTATTTTCGATACCGGCACGTCCGTTAAGGCAACGATGACGTTCTTGACACCCCGATCCACGGTGGATATAAGGAGGTCCTCCAGTGACTGCAGCTGCCCGCAAACCAAGGGGTCAGTGGTATTTTTCACGTACGTCGGATGCGGGATCAGGTCCCCTGCTAATTGCACGAATCCTTCCAAGGCGCCGAGACTAACCACAGGGTGCGCGGCAGCCGCCGCATGGAATTCACGCGCTCCAGGCTGGTAAGCGGCCGTGCTAAGGACAACCATCCAGCTGGCGATAGTGAGGGTCCTGAGAAGGACTAATCGCAACCTGGAATTCATTTGACCCCTCCCCGATATTTGGCCCACATACTAAGATAGGATTTTAAGCTCGATTAGTTCGGAAAGAGTTATATTGTTCTACTCATCTTTAGATCGATGAGCCGTATCCTCCACCAGGAAATAGAACGTCCCGCCCAGCGCGCCGGATTTGATTTCCCACATATCGCCCGGTTGGCCCCACTCCCGGGGAGCCCATAATAACGGAGTATCAAAGATTGTCGCTGAATCAACCAGGCTGGAATCACCATAGGCCGCCATGACGGTGCCGGAAGTGTCGGTCCCCATACAGACAAACCATTGCGATTGAATGATACCGTCAGCCGAAATCAAAGATTCGTGCATTCGGAAAACTGTGCACCGGCAATGGGATCGACGCCCTCGATCTCCCTGCGATTGGTAGTCGGATTATAATCTGACCCGATTGAGTCGGTTCGCCATACCCAGTTATCGCCCACCTAGTCAGGGAAAAGGGCCATAGTCTCCCGCGCCGAAATCGTGGCCGTGACAAAACCCAATAGTGCCAATACTTGTAAAGCCATATTCATGACGGCTATCTTTTTCTTGCCCCGGCAAAGGTATGCAATGAAATGGAGTGCGTCAATTATATTATCCTGATTGCCGCCACTGGCCGGGCAGTGCTGGTACTCTCCCCTATCCCTTAAATCAGGCTAAATACAGTTTTACACCGGGCCAATTATCTGCTTGCACTCTTTCCCATATCGGTGTAACCTCCAGCGGCTCGAATTTTGGGATCTTTGTTTGATTAATGTCGCTGGCAGTATTACCCTTCCCGCACCATTCCCTTTGACAAAGAAATCTAAGTAATATTGAGCACGAGTAACCTCATTGCCGTAGTGCCTTCAAATTCATTGATCGAAGTGCAGCTTACATGGCAACGGGGCCTGGATTAAATCGTAACGGTTCGCGGCGGGGGTCGGCCCATGCTGAAATACCTTCCTGAACCGTTCAAGTGAGAGGAATAAATCAACGTGAAGAAAATCTACGTTGGAAATCTGCCCTTTAGCGCCACCGAAGGCGAAGTTAAAGAGCTGTTTGAGCAACACGGATCGGTGACTTCAGTCAATCTGATCACAGATCGGGATACCGGCAGGTTCCGGGGTTTCGGATTTGTCGAGATGGAGGATGCCGATGGCGATTCTGCCATCAAAGCGCTGAATGACCAGGATTTTGGTGGTCGTCCCCTGAGAGTCAATGAGGCCCGGGACCGTCAACCAAGACCCTGAGTACCAGGCGCGTTGAAAAAAATCGTCAGGCGATTCCAGCCTGATATCTAACTATCAGGGGGCACAATCGCAAGTTGTGTCCCCTTTATCATTTGTCCATTCGAATTTCTATGTAGGGGCATCTCACCACGCAAACCGGCCATCCGGATAAAACCCGCTAATACTCAAATACGCTACGGCCAATGAACTCCCGCAGGATGGAGTCCCTGGGGATGGGGTCCAGGGGGACGGGCGCTACCAGTGACAGGAATATAAGCAGACGCTGGGCCTGCTCCCAAGCGGGGCTGCTCTTTGCCACGGCCCGCAACACTAGCTCCGCCTGGCTTCGCAGCACCCCCAGTTCGAAGACCAGGGCCGAGTTGAACATGAAATCGGCCTCCTCCTGGTACTTAAATACGTGCTTGCTCTCGCCGCGGCGCACCGCAGGCCAGCGTAACAGGGTCTCTTCGGCGTTATAGCCCCGGAACTGGGCGTCTCGCACCAGCCTTCGGAGCAGCCGGTTGTCGGAGCCGGAGACCCGGTGCTCGTTGTCGATGTTCAGCTGGGTGATGGCGCTGACGTAGATGCGTTGGACCTGGTCCGCCCCCAGCTCGTCGGTGAATACGGGGTTCAATCCGTGTAGGCCCTCTACCACCAAAAGTTGGTCCTTGCCCAATTGCATTGTCTCGTCATTGTCGTAGCCCTGTCCGCGCTTAAATGAGAACCGTCGCCGGGGTATGGTCTCGCCCGCCAGCAGCCGCCGGATAGCGCTCACCAGCCGGGCGACGTCCACCGCTTCAAGTCCTTCGAAATCGAGGGTACCATCTGTTTGGGGCTGCATATCAGCCCGGTCAAGGAAGTAATCGTCCAGGGAGATGGAAATCGTGTTCAACAGATTGGCCTGCAGCTGAATGGACAGTCGCTTGGCAAAGGTGGTTTTCCCAGAGCTGGACGGGCCCGATATGAAGACCACCCTTTTCTGGGGATAGCCGGCGGCCAAACCGACGGCGATCTCGGCAATGGTCTTTTCGTGCAACGCCTCAGCCACCAGGATCAGCTCCCGGTCCAGCTTTCCCTCCAGGCGCCGATTGAGCTGTCGCAGGTTGTTAACGTGTAATGCCCGGCCCCAATCGTGCCGCTGCTGGATCACCCGGTAGAGCTTGGGACTGTCGCGCATCGGTTCCAGTGGGCCCGTGGTGGGAAAACGCAGCACGAACCCGCTGTCGTAGGGTTCCAGGCGAAATCCCTGCAGGGCGGCCATATCGGTGAGCATGGGCTCCAGGCGGTAGTCCAGGTAGTGCCCATAGCGGGCGGCCGGCACCTCCTCACGGTCCAGGCGGTCCAGGATCTCCAGCTTATCGGTCCGCTCCCGCCTGCGGAAACGCTCAGACAGTTCCTTCCGATCCACCGTCTCCAGCACCAGCGGGCGCTCCCCATTCAGATACTCCTCCATACGGCCCTCCAGCCGCCCGATGGCCTCCGGATCGTGCTGGTGCTGGATGCCGAAATGGCAGTAGTAGCCCCCAATGAACGAATGTTCTATGTAGAATTCACGCTCCGGCAACAACTCCTCTACGGCCGCCGCCAGCAGGAACCCCAGGGTGGCATGCTGGGCGCTGGGATCAATCTGGCTACTGTTGGGAGGCGTCATCATGGGGCCTTGAAATTAAGTCAGATATTATATCCGGCAATGCACTATCGGACTGCCGCCAAGCAGTTAATCCGTGGAGAAATTGCGTCGTAATTTCTACCCCTGAGAAAGTCCCCCTGATGTCACACAGCCAATTAACTCACCACGGTTATCGCGGTTTCCCCACCCGCTTTCTAATGCGCTTGTCAACGGTGGAAGGGGGCTTTTCGCAGGGTCACCAGATCCTTACGGCCGGCATGTTCATTACTATCCTGGCACTGGCTTTGGGAGCTAGGCCCTGGCAGATCGGCTTTCTGGCGGCCATACCTCACATGACCCAACTGTTCCAGCTCATCGGCGCCTACCTGGTGGAGGCCACCGGCCGCCGGAAACTGGTAGCCGTATGGGGATCGGCCCTTTCACGGCTGCTATGGCTGGCGGTGCCGCTGCTGTTTGTGGCCGCGGACAGTATCGATGTGATGCTGGTCTTCCTGGCCTTAGTGATGGTCGCCTCAGCCCTGGAACTCATGGCGGGCAACGCCTGGACCACCTGGATGGCGGACCTGATCCCCGCGACCCTGCGGGGACGTTATTTCGGCTACCGCCACGCAGTGATGGCCGCGGTGACCATTGCGGTAACCCTCGGGGGTGGATTGTGGCTGGAATGGGGCCGGGACCGAATCAGCGAGGCCTGGACACTAAGCTGGGTCCTATTCGCCGCAGCTATAGCCGGTATGACGGGCCTGGCGCTCCTTGCCCGCCAGCCTGACATCCCCCGGCCCCGCGAACGCCAGGCCCCCAAGCTTAAAGAGCTGATGCTGAGGCCGGCCCGCAATGTGGAGTTCCGCCGGGCGCTGCAATTCTTCATGGTATGGAACCTGGCCGTCGGTTTCTCGGCGGCCTTCTTCCAGGTGCACATGATCCGGGTGCTGAGCATGTCCTACTTGACCATCGCCCTGTTCCAGTCCATCAAACCGTTGATAGCCATGTTCATCTACCGCCGCTGGGGCCTGGTGCTGGACCGCTTCGCCGTCAAATCGGTCCTGCTGCTGTCGGGGGGCTTGATCACGATATTGCCGCTACTGTGGTTGTTGCCTGCCGAGGGGCAGATAGGCTGGCTGTGGGTTATCGCCGCACTCAGCGGAATCGGCTGGACCGGTTTCAACCTGTCGGCCTATATCTACCCCATGCAGCATTCGCCCCGCATCGGCCGATCCTATTACCTGGCTTATTTCTCCATCATCAGTGGAGTAGGCTTCGTGCTGGCCTCCATCGCCGGTGGCCTGGTGGTCGATTACCTGGGTGATTGGCAGATAATAGTGGGCGGCCGGGTATACATGGGGCACCACGTATTGTTCGTCATTACGGCTATGGGGCGTTTGGCCGCCCTGGGCATGTTGTTGCGGCTGCCGGACGTCAAGGCCCCCGGTACCATGGCCCTGATCACCCGCATCGGCGCCGGTATCTGGCGCACCGCCTCACTGGGCCGCCCCTTCCCCCGCTGGATCAGGCATAAAGAAAACACCTGAGACTAATTCTTCATCCCCAGCGCAGTAAGCATCTCCACCGTATCGGTAGTGGGGGCCCGGCAGGCGAAGTTCCGGCAGACATAGGCCGTAGCCAAGCCGTCAAGGGCCACCTGGGTAGCCGTGAACGGAGCCAGGCGGGTGATTTGCGACCCCGCCTCTCCTTCCGGCCGTAGCAAGACCACCTTGTTGGGATGATAGGCCCCGCGCAGAGCTGCCAGCATATCACGGGTGCTCTGGGCTCCCGGTTCCCCGGCGATCACCACCTCGTAGGCCGGGCCCACTGTAAAATCGACGGCACATAGCAGCTGACTATAGGCGGTGGGTCCCAGGTTTATCTGCCTGGAAAAGGCTCGCAGCAGGGCGGCGGCGGTCTCCTCGTATCCCGGATCACCGGTAATGCGGCCCAGTCGCAGCAGATTCAGGGCGGCTACCGAATTACCTGAGGGCACCGCTCCGTCGTAGACCTGTTTGCTGCGCAAGATCAGCTGTTCACCATCGGCGGCGGTGAAATAATAGCCGCCACTCTCCCCATCCCAGAATTGTCCGGCCAGGATTTCCTGCAGCGCCATAGCACGCTCCAGGTATGACACCTTGAATGTGGCCTCGTACAGGTCCAGCAAGGCGGCAATCAGGAAGGCGTAATCATCCACGTTGCCGGGAATGCCGGCCTGCCCCTGGCGATAGCGATGCAGCAACCGCCCTGATGGGGTGCTCAGCTGTTCCATGATGAACCGGGTTGCTTCCTCGGCCGCCTCAACGTACCGCGGCCGGTCCAGAGCCTGCCCGGCACGGGCCAGGGCGCTGATCATCAATCCGTTCCAATCGGTGAGCACCTTGTCATCCAGCGACGGCCGGATCCGTCGTTCACGCTCCTTCAACAGGCGTTCGCGCACGGGCCCCCAGGTCTGCACCTGCTCCGCCGATAACTCGGACTTCAGATGGAGGATATTGCGCCTGGTGACTTGCCCGCCGGCTTCATCCGCGAAATTACCTTTGGCCGCTAAATTGAAAGTCTCCCTGACAAAGGCCGCCTCCGAGGGATTGAGGGCGGCCTCGATCTCAACAGTGGTCCACAGGTAGAATTTGCCTTCCTCACCTTCGCTGTCGGCGTCTTCGGCTGAGTAAAATCCACCCTCGGGGGCAGTGAGGTCGCGCAGCACATAAG
>JADFMC010000356.1 GCA_022564085.1 Fidelibacterota bacterium
CCTTCCGCATCCAGTGCTACGTCCTGGGCGAGTTCGGCTCATCGATGGGCGTTCAGCCGCTGGCCCGCAGCCGTTTTCTCCAGGCAGGAGTGGTCATGTCCACCGGCCTGCTGGTGACCCTGTTAAACCAGGAACAGGTGCTCTGGCCCCTGTTCGGCACCACTAACCAGCTGGTGGGGGCGTTGGCGCTGCTGGTGATCACGGTGTGGGTGATGAGCAAGGGCCGGCGCTACTGGTTCACCCTGGCGCCCATGCTGTTCGTGGCCGGCATGACCTCCTGGGCGCTGACCAAGGAGATCGGCTTCTACTATCGCAGCGGCAACTGGCTGCTGCTGGCCATCGCCCTGATCATCCTCTCCTTCGAGGGGTGGATCCTGGTGGAGGGCTGGCAGGTGTTCCGGCGGCTGCGGGCGAAGCGCAATATGGCTCGGTGAATGGGAAATAGCATTGTAAAGTTGCGGTGGCAAGCGAAGACATAAAATTTACCTAATGGGCCGCAGAGAGCAGTTAGAAAAGGGATAAAGAACTACGTCTGAGATATCAAAAGCAGGGAAATAAGCCACCCGATTTTAAGGCAATACATTGTTGTTTTTTTTCTGCTTTAATGCCTCTCCACTGCTATCACCGCACTGCCAGCGAACTGATGTCCATGGTATATAGCATCAGTTTGCGCTCACCAGGCGCCGCGTCCCGGCTGGAGGAAAACGACATGGTCCGGCCGTCCGGTGATATTGACGGGAACCCATCGAAGGCATCGCTGTACGTTAGCCGGGTCTGTGCGCCGGTATCCAGGTTCATCATGAAAATCTCGTAGTTATGGGGCGGCAGCACCTTGACGAAAACGAAATGCTTGCCATCGGGCGCCGGGTAGGGGGCCCAATTGGTACCCTCGTCGTGGGTCACCTGTCGCCCCCCGCTGCCGTCGTGCTTGATGGTAAAGATGGTCATGGGCAGCCCCCGCCGGCCTTCATCGGAGCGTTTCCAGGCCCGGTATAGAATGGTCTCATTGTCGGGCAGATAAAAAGCGCCCCCTTCCTGCCATTCGTCCGTGTGGGTGATCCGGAACTGCTCACTGCCGTCGGGACGCATGCGCCATAGGTCCATCCGGCCGTCGATCTGCCGGGCGAACAACACCCACTCGCCATCGGGCGAAAGGGAAACCTCGGCCTCGTAATATTCGTTATTGGTCAAGCGCACCAGGCCGGAACCGTCCAGGTTGCAGGTGTACAGCTCGGCCCCGGTGGGATAGTCCTGGGGGTCGGACCAATCGCCGGGCGGCAACTGCAGGTTGTCCCGGGTGGAGGTGAATATCAGCCGGTCACCCCCGGGAAAGTAGAATGAGCAGGCGTCCGCCCCCAGATCGTTGATTTTCCGGATATCCCGGCCATCCAGCGTTACCGTGTAAGTGTGGAAAACCTGATCACCCTCGCGCTTGGCATTACAGATCAGGCTTTTGCCGTCCGGGGAAAAGTAGGACTCGGCGGCGTTCCCCAGGTTGGGTACTAGTTGTACCGGCAGCTCCCGGCCGCTAGCATCCGGCGGGGTCTCATTCTTGCTGTGGCAACCGAGTGCCGCCAACGCGCAGCACACTGCCAACAGGTAGTTTGAATACATCGGTTTAGACATATAGATTCTCCAATAATTTATCCCTGGTCAAGGCCAAAATCGGCATTCGGCCCTGGAATCAGTCTGTTTAAGGAGCTATCGTTCCGTGCTGAAGGTTATGATTCACCGCTAACAAAATCCAGCATGAATTTCCGGCACATTTTCCCGGCGTGAACCGTTGATTGGTGCTAAAACCTACAGGCCCTGGCCAAACGGCCGGGGCCTGTGATTATACCACCTGACTTGATTCGTACTTACAGTGCAGTGTAAGTGAATTCCACAATGCCGGTGGGCTGATCGTAGTTCACGATTTGCAGTTTATACACCCCGCCGGAAGTATTGATGATATAGACCAGCTCCGGGTCGACGATATAAACGGCATGGTCAGGTTCCCCGCTGTAGGTGATAACCTCATTGCTGCCGGTATAGGCCAGGGGCCGGATGGTGCCGCTATCGCTCAGCCACACAATATCCGCCGGGGCCCCATCGATATCATCGAATGCCTGGCCGGAGACCACCCCCACTTGAGTGCTGTTTTCGTAGTTGATGATCACCGACTGCATGGGAAAAGGAGCACCGGCCACCGGCGCCGTGATCAGTCCGATGTGCCAGTCACCGGGAGTGGCGACGACCGTCCCGCTGGTCAGGCTCACTGGCGACTGGG
>JADFMC010000357.1 GCA_022564085.1 Fidelibacterota bacterium
CGTCTCCGCAACTGATCACGGAGAGAGCGCGTTCCCATAAAAGGATGCTTCATGTGCAGTTCATCAATGATCCGTTTAAGGACCAGTTCCTCCAGATCAGGGGCTTTGTCGGCTCTCTTGTAGTACGCGGTAGACCGGCTTAATTCCAGCAGTTGGCATTTGGTTGTGACCGGTAGAGTTGTGTCCTTCCGGATCATTGTTTTACGCTCGACCATGGTCAGCGACCGAGCGTTCGGGACAAAAAATCACGTTCCATGGTCAACTGACCAATTTTGGCGTGTAGATCCTTCACCTCAGATTCAATGTGCTTCCGCTCCTTCTCTGAAGCACCAAAAATATCCTTTGATCCTTCAACCAACTGTCTCTTCCACTGCTGGATCTGGGTCGGATGAATCCCAAATCTGACTGATAACTCGCTCAATGTCTGCTCGCCCTTTATGGCCTCCAGCGCTACGCTGCCCTTGAATGCAGCTGAATGATTGCGTCTCTTCTTGCTCATGTTCTCCTGTTCCTTATCTGTTAAGGTTCAGGCAGAAATTACATCTAAGACACTGTCCAGTTTTGGGGGTCCACTTCTGTTCTAGATATAAATGGAACTAGAATTTAGGGGTATAGCCAATAGTTTCAATGCCTAACTACTGTTTATATGGTTTCCAGATAAACCCGCTTTCGGGGCTCGCTTCCAGATAATACTCCGGCCACAAGACTTATTAAGTGCCCCGCTAACCCTGCCGGCTAGCGGCTGGTGAGCAGCTTGCGGGGAACCTTGCGGGGGTTGCCCACCACGGCGAAGTGGATGTTGCGCACGTACTTGCGCATTACCAACTGCACCTGCTCCGGCCGGACTGTTTGCAGCTCAGGGGCGAACTGGTCCAGCTGTTCCCAATTCTCACCGACGATCTTCCAATGGGCCAATCGGTCGCGGGCGCCGGCGGCGCCGGCCAGGCGGCGGTGGTGGCGGGTCAAGGCCACGGCGATGCGGCCCTGCAATACGGTTACCGGCAGCAGGTTGACGGTCAGTCGCTCCAGCACCTCGAACACTACCTGCAGGGCCTCCCGGGGCCGGGCGCTGGATAGGCTGATCAGGCCATAGTTGAAGAAGCGGTCGCCGGCGCGGGCCATGGGATGGTAGGCCAGCTGGCGGCTGGTGTGCAATTCATCATAAAGCAAATCCTCCAGCAGGATCAGGGCCACGGTAAAGGCCGGAAAGTCGGGATGTCCCGGCCGCGGCGCTCCGAACAGGCCGGTGATATGTTCGCGTGACAGCGATCGCCGGCTGACCTTCAGCTCCGATTTGCCCGGATCAAATGTCAGGGCGGGCGGCAGCATGTCCGGCCCCAGCGGCAACTGCTTGGCCAGCCGGCGGGTATGGCTGGTGAGCTCATCCAGGTCCAGGTCACCCACCACCACCAGCAGCGCCCGGTTCTTGGTCACATCGCCCCGGTAGTACTGCACCAGGTCCCTGCGCTTCAGGCGGCTGAGCGATTCCAGGCTGCCCCAGGGACGCCGGCTGTAATGGTGGCGGCTGTAGTAGAGCTGGTTGGCATTGCGGGATGCGTCCTGCGCAGGCCCGGTGGGGGCGGTAATGCGGCCGCTGATGATCCGGTCTCGCACGCGCTCCAGGTCGACGGGGTCCAGGCGGGGGTGCAGCAAAATATCGCTGAGCAGCTCCCAGGCCGCCGGCCAATGCTCTATTGGGAAGCTGATGGTCAGGCCGGAATAGTCATACTCGGCCACCACCTCCAGGGTTGCGCTGAGGGCATCCAGCCGCGAGTGGACCTCATCCAGGCGGAGAGTCCCCTCCATCATGGTAGCCAGTAGCAGCGGCTCCAGCCCCGCCTGCTCGGGATTGCCGTAGCTGAGCCCGCCCCTGAGGTAAAAGCCGGCAGCCACCAGCGGCCGGCCGGGTGTCCGCTTGAACACCACTTCCAGGCCGTCGATAATAAACCCGGTTGTGTCGCTACGAGGCGCTTTTTGGCAACCCAGTGCCAGGACTGTAATGAGGCTGCCGTAAAGCCGCAGGTTCACGGAACCAGCACTTCGCGCAAGATGATACTTTTACCTGTGCCTTCATCCACCATCACCGCCGTGACCAGCGGCTGCCCGATGAGGTAGTTACTCAAGCATTTGCGTACGTCGGCGGGCGTGACGGCCTGCAAGCTGTCAGGGTAGGAGTCGACGTAATCCAGTCCCGCCAGGGCCCAGCCGGCGGCCGTCTCGCCAACTTCGGTCCATATATCGTCCCTCCGGAATGCGACCTGGACCTGC
>JADFMC010000358.1 GCA_022564085.1 Fidelibacterota bacterium
TTCAGTCACGCCCCGGGGGTGAAAGATTTTCCAGTGAGTCAGATCCACATCCGACTCGAAGCCGATCCCGTAGAGCGTATCGCTCTCATTGGAGGCGAAGGTGACGGAATCGTTGGTATAGAGCATATCGTATTGATCGTTCCAGTCCAACCGCTCGGTGAGCAACACCAGCCCGCTGTCGGAGTGGATGATGACGTTGCCGTTGGCGCTGAGCTTGTGCGTCTTCAAGTGGAACTCGGCGCTGTCAGCCAGCAATAGACTCACGTGCTGGCCCTGCTCGTTGTAGAAGTCCACCTTCACATCCCCCAGTAGGTGAGCAACCTGCCGGTTTTCATATTTGATCATTCGGCGGGAATAGGCCCGGGCCACCAGGCGATTACTCCGGGAAATGATGATAGTGCTTTCCCAGCTTTCCTGGTCGGGGAACATTTCACGGCTGGCGCCCCGCTGCTTCATTACCGACGATTTACCGCAGGCCATGAGCAGCGCCAACCCGCAGATCATCAACAGCCGGCCGGTTTTCATCGGCGAATCCCCGTTTTAAGGATGTCGTGGATGTGGATCAGGCCGTGGGGATGGCGTCCGTCCGTGCGGACCATGACGAACAGGGAGGTGATGGCGTGATCCTCCATAACCGCCAGGGCCCGCACCGCCAGATCGGTATCGAGTATCCACTTGGGATCGGTGGTCATCACGTCTTTAGCCATCAGCCGCAGCAGATTTTCGTCGCGCTCCAGCCCCCGGCGCAGGTCACCGTCAGTGATGGCGCCCAGCAGCTCCCCGTCGGCATTCACCACCCCGGTGATCCCCAATCCCTTTTCAGAAATGGTGAGGATGGCTTTCTTCACCAGATCTTCCTCGTGCACCAGCGGGAGCTCGTCGCCGCTATGCATCAGAGCAGTTACCGTGGTGAGCAGTTTCTTGCCCAGGGCGCCACCGGGGTGATAGAGGGCGAAATCCTCAACGGCGAAATCGCGTAACTCCAGCAGAGCCATGGCCAGGGCATCCCCCATGGCCAGGGCGGCGGTGGTACTGGTAGTGGGAGCCAGGTCCATGGGGCAGGCTTCGTGCTCCACGCTGGCATCCAGGATCACGCCTGCCTGGCGCCCGATAGTGGAGTCCACCCGGCCCAGGATGGCAACAATGGGTACCCCGAGCACTTTCACCGTGGGCAACATCCGGAGGATATCTTCGGTCTCGCCGCTGTTGGAAACCAGCAGCAGCACATCCGACCGCCCCACCATGCCAAGGTCACCGTGGAGGGCGTCCCCCGGATGGATATAGAGCGCCGGGGTGCCGGTGCTGGCCAGGGTAGCGCAGATCTTGCGGGAAATCTGGCCCGATTTCCCCATCCCGGCTACCACCACCCGGCCTGCGCAGTTAAAAATCCAGTCAACGGCCTTGGCGAATTCGGGACCAATGCGGTCAACCAGGGCCGCCACCGCTTCGGATTCCTGCCGGAGCACTCGCCGGGCGATCGCTTGCACGTCCTTGGATTGTGTGGCCACCGGTCAATCGGCCTTATAAATATCGGTTCTCATGGCCGCGAACACCTCTTCCAGCCGGCCTTGGTGGGTCAGGATCCATTGCACTACCTCGGAAAACACTCCCCGCCCTCCGGTGGTGGTTGTAATGTAGATGGCCAGGTCCTTCACCCTGGGCGGGGCATGGGGCACGCTCACCGGAACGCCGCAGCGCTCCAGGACCGGCATGTCAACAAAGCCGTCGCCGATATAGGCCACTTCTTCCGGCAATAGGCCAAACTTTTTAAGCAGCAGTTCGAACGGCTCCAATTTATTCAGGTAGCCCTGGTAAACCTCATCAATCTTCAGTTGCCTCGCCCGGGTGAGGGTGGCCTGCGACTCCCGCCCCGAGATGAGGGCCATATAAAACCCGGCCTGCCTGGCCAGGGCCACGCCCACCCCATCTTCCACGGTGAAACGTTTCATTTCATGGCCGTCAGCCCCCAGGTAGATGGAACCGTCGGTGAGCACACCGTCCACATCGGTGAAAATGGCCTTGACCGCTTTGATCCTGGTCAGTTCCTGCTCATGCACTTCCGCTAGTCTCCAGGTAAGTCTTCCGGAAGGCCAGCAAGCTGACCATCAACTCTTCGAATCGGTCCAACGGCCACTGTGTGGCTGCATCGGAGCGGGCCTGCTCCGGCCGATCGTGCACCTCAATAAAAATTCCATCACAGCCGGCAGCCACCGCCGCCCGGGCCACGGTGGGGATATATTCCCGCTGGCCGCCGGTCTCCTTG
>JADFMC010000359.1 GCA_022564085.1 Fidelibacterota bacterium
GAGGGTTGGGAACAGCTGGACCAGTTCGCCCCGGAGCTGGGGACAGTGCGGCCGGAGCAGGTGCAGTTCGTAATGCGCAAGTACGTGCGCAACATCCACTTTGCCGTGGTGGGCAACCCCCGCAAGGTGCCCCGTAAGCTGCTCACCAGCCGCTAGCCGGCAGGGCTGGCTGGTGCACTTAGGAAGACTTGTGTCTGGAGCATTCTCTGGAAGCAAGACCAGAAAGCGGGTTTATCTGGAAACCATTTAAACAGTAGTTAGGCATTAAAACTGAAAGCTATACCCCAAATTCGAGTTCCATTTATATCTAGTACAATCTGTTGAACATAAATAATTGGAGGTAAACAATGGCGCCAAAAGCAATTTCAGCCGACTTTCCTTTTGAATCTAAATATGTTGAGGTACACGGTTCCAAAATCCATTACGTCGATGAAGGTTCAGGGGATCCAATCCTGTTCTTACACGGAAATCCGACTTCTTCCTATTTGTGGCGCAATATTATTCCATACCTGATGCCTCACGGGCGTTGTATTGCACTCGATCTGATCGGCATGGGTAAATCTGATAAGCCTGATCTCGACTACCGTTTTTTTGACCATTCAAAATATGTGGAAGGATTTATTGAGAAATTAGATCTGTCCAATCTCACCCTGGTCATTCACGATTGGGGCTCCGCGCTAGGTTTTCATTACGCCATGAGGCATGAGAACAACATTAAAGGAATTGCCTTTATGGAAGCAATGTTAAAGCCCATAAAGTGGGAGGACTTCCCCAGCAAATACCGTATGGGTTTCAAGCTATTTCGTGCACCAGGTATTGGTTGGTTCATGATCAGTGTTATGAATGTATTTGTTACCAAAATGTTGCCGCAAGCGATCGTCAGAAAATTGACAGCCGAAGAAAAGGATTATTATGGGAGCCCCTACAAGACGGTTAATAGCCGCAAACCGATACGACAGTGGCCTTGCGAAATCCCTATAGAAGGCAAGCCGGCGGACGTGTACGAGGTGATATCGAGTTATAATCAAAAACTTCAGGAATCGGAGGTACCCAAATTACTTTTCTTCGCAACACCGGGAGGCATCATTGATTCCAAAACGGTTGATTGGTGCCGGCAAAATCTCAAGAATCTAAAAGTAGTCGATATTGGCGATGGAATTCATTTCATACAGGAAGACAATCCACATTTAATTGGCGAAGAACTGGCAAAATGGTTTCAGGATTTATAACTGTCGATATTATTGATCGATAGGAGAAGTAGCAGGCACCGACAGATTCAGCCTAACGAGGCGTTCGAGGTCGAACTTTTCCTCGCCCTCGTTCCTTGCTCCAGTAAAAGAGGTGATTCAGGTGCGCGCTTTAATGCCGGCTGGCCACCGCCGCCCGCGCCCGAGACTAATTGGCCCATTGGAAGATCGTGGGGCTGCTCGGGGATGCCAAGCAAGGGTACTGGCCCCTGGTTGCCGCCGAGGCACTTGGCTTACTGCTTGTGGTCTGGGCGATCGCTACCATCACGCGCCGGCCCGTCTAATAACGGCCTGCAGCCGATGGTGCTGCGCGCCGCCGGTGATGCCCAAGGCGTTAGGCTGTTGGACCGGCCGTGCTAGTTTGGAGAACCCGTAGCCAATGCGAATACAAGTAGTCGCATACGACGACCGCACACGGCAAAATAGCCTTCAATAACCAGCAGCTTACCCATTCGCTGGAGCGCACCGGCCGGACGACAGCCCTCTTCAAGATCCCTACCTCCCCCGCTCTTTGAAATACGAGTTGGATGCTCTTTCCCTCTCCTTCAGGAGAGGGACCTCACGAAGTGAGCAGGGTGAGGTTCCCGCTTCCGGTATCACACAGATATTAACCCCTTCATTCTTAGTGCCTTAGGCTAATATCCCGCCCTTTGTGTCATCTGGTTTTCCTAAAATTCAGAGGGCTCATCTCCCCCGTCCGCCAGAGCGAACCTTTTTATGGCCCTTAGCTATTCTTTGGAGGGTATGAGTGTGGTGTTTAAGGGGTCTTTGATCGGCTTGCTAGGGGCTATCGTGAGGTGTTTCAGTTGCTATCGTGAACACAATGCTACGCTGTGTGGCTTGCTGTATTTGCCACTGCCACTACCAGCTATTGAAGCGTATCGGAATCCCCCTACGACGCAGACTTGCTCAGCAGCGATTCTCGCACCTCCCGTGGCGGCAGGAAAATGTCGTCGGCGTTTTGCCAAATATCGAGCAGGTGGGCCAGGGTCCTGGTGGCGGCCGGATCGCTGTT
>JADFMC010000360.1 GCA_022564085.1 Fidelibacterota bacterium
AACACATCATCCCGTTCATCGAGGCCGTCCGGCCCCTGCCAGCCGGGACCCGGGTATTGGAGGTGGGCTGCGGCGAAGGAGGTGTGCTGCAGGCCTTCCTGGACCGGGACTGCGAAGGTGTGGGGGTGGAGCGTAGTGCCCCCAGACTGGAAAGGGCTCGGGAGCTGCTGGCCGGGGCGCTGGAGCAGGAAAACGCCCGGCTGGTGAATGGCGATATCCTGGACCTGGAACCACAGAAGGACCTGGGCGGCCGCTTCGATCTGATAATCCTCAAGGACGTCATCGAGCATATACCGGACCAACCGCGCTTATTGGAGCGATTAAAAGACTGCCTGAAACCCGGGGGGGCCATCTTCTTCGCCTTCCCACCCTGGCAGATGCCCTTTGGCGGCCATCAACAGGTCTGCGAGAACGCGATCCTGAGCGTCACCCCCTGGCTGCACCTGCTGCCCAATAGCCTGTACCGCCGGGCGTTAGTAATGGGCAAAGAACGGCGGGAGCGGATCGAGGAGTTGCTGGCGCTACGGAAAACTGGCCTGTCTCTGGGCAAGTTCGAGCGGTTGTTGCAGCGCGCCGGTTACCGCACTATCCGCCGGAAATTGTACCTGATAAACCCTATTTACCGCTACAAGTTCGGCCTCAAGCCCCGGGAGCAGTTCAAGCTCATCGGCAGACTGCCTTACCTACGGAATTTTGTCACCACCTGTGGCTATTACCTGGCGGCGCCGGGGAATATAAGGGTAGCGAGCTGACCTCTAGCAGCGGACTCACCCCGCCACTACCGGACTTACGATCTCCGGCTCAGGCTCAGGCGCCATTTCCGGGCGGGACAGCCGCTCCAGCCGGCCCAGGTATATCCACAGCCAGGTGACCGCCACAGCCGCCGTCACCGCAATAGAGATTAGCATGGAATACCAGACCCACTCCACCGGTTTGTGCAGTACCAGGGTGAAATACAGTGCCAGAGGCGCGCTGATCGCCACCACCCGCATGAATGTGAAGATCAACATGGGCATACCCTGGCCCAGTCCCTGGAGCACCCGTCCGCTGATCATGGCTAACGGAATCAGTGGGTAAGCAAAGGCGATGACCCGCATGTATGACACCCCGTAGTCCAGGATTTCCGGGCTGGGCCGGAAGATGCTGATCAGCCAGGGCGCAAGGGAATAGATAACTACTGCACTCCCCAGGCCGATGAGCACGGTGCGGCTGAGGGTGTAACGGATGACCTGGCGCAGCTTATCCAGCTCCCCGGCGCCGTAAAACATGGCTACTAGTGTGACGCAACCGGATGAGATGGCCATAATCGGCATGAAAAAGAGCATTTCCAGCCGGTTAGCTACCTGGTAGGCGGCCACGGCGTGGTGGGAGTAGGCCGTCAGGATCTTGTTGAATACGCCACCACCGATGGCCATGATCATAAAAGCCAGTGAGGCGGGCAGGCCGATCCGCAGGATGGCCGCCAGGATCGACCATTGGTAGGTAAAGTGCCGCAACCGGAAGTGGATATAAGTCGACCGGCGGATAAACACCAGGTAGATGAATGCCAGGAAGGCCAGGATCTGACTGACTATGGTGGCCACGGCCGCGCCCCGCACGCCCATATCCAGGGCAAAGATGAACACCGGGTCCAGGATGATGTTCATCACCAAGCCGGCGCCCATGATCTTCATGGGGCGCAGGGTGTCCCCCTCGCCGGTAAGGATGGCGCGGAAATTTGACGAGAGCACCATGAACACCAGGCCGAAGGAGAAAACCTGGAAATAACTCCAGGCCAGTTGGTTGAGATCACCGGTGGCGCCCAACAGGGCTAGCAGCCCCCGGCCGTAGATCAGCCCGGCCGCCGCCAGGCCCAATCCGATAACCAGCCCCAACACCAGGGCGTGTTCGGCGGTATTGTTGGCTCGCGGTTTGTCCTTGGCCCCGATGGCCTGGGCCACCACCGCCGTCACGCCCGAGGTGATACCGATAGTGATCCCGATACCGAAGAACACCAACGGCATGTTATAGGCCAGCGCCGCCACCGCCTGCGGCCCCACCCAGCCCACGAACACCATGTCAATCACCGAATACAAGGTGTGGATGGTCATCCCGCCCAGGATCGGCAGGCTCAGCCGCCATAGCGCCCGGTGAGGATCAGCCAGGAATTGGGCCAGCTGCGACTGTTTCTGTTCGTCGGTGGGGCTCATAAGGCGCAAAGTTAGGCCTACCGGCCGGGGGGAAGGCCGGATATACTAGCCCGTGGAGCA
>JADFMC010000038.1 GCA_022564085.1 Fidelibacterota bacterium
GGTACCCAGCAGGACGGATACACTGCCGTCGGCGTTGCCACCGGCGTGGTTCGCCAGGAAAGCGGCATCGGTGATGGCGGTAAACGAACCCAGCGGCAGGACGAAGACGTCAACTGTTTTGCCGGCGTCCGTGGTGGCTTCCAGTTCGATCTGTCCGGTAAGCCCACCGCGAGGAGAGACTATGTAGTTACCCGCTTCGCTGGGGAAAGTGGAGGCTTCGGTGTTGGCATTTGCATCCACTATGTTGGTGGCCCGGGTTTCCGTATTCACGAAACTAACAATATTGTCCAGCAGTTCCGTGCCCGTCCCCGAAGAAATGGCCACGATCTGGAACTGGGCCACCGTCAGGCCGCCGGCGTTCAGGTCATCGCCTGCGCTCTGACCGAGTTCCGAATAATCCAGTTGCCAGGTACCGCCGCTGGGCGTGATCTTGTTCTTCGAAACGGTGCCGTTATAGTTGGTCGCTTCGGTTATGAACGCCTGATCGGTGCCCTGGTCCACGATTGAGAAGTAGGTGCTCGGCACGTCGATGGCCAGGTTGAGGATTTCAACCAATAAAGCGCTATTGCTTCGAGCAATCACGGAAACCGTAAGCGTATCACCCTTTTCGAGAAAAGCACCATTGGGGCTCAGCGAGAAACTGGTGTCGTCCGGATCGGAACCGGTGAACTTGAGCACGCCGGGGGCCTGCACCGGAGTCTCGGTGTTCATGGTACCGTCATAGGAGATGAAGTAATAGACATCATAGAATCCTTGGGGACGGGCACCAGTGGCGTCCTGGGTGATGGTGAGATCGCCCACATCTAAGGTATAAGTCCCCGATTCGGCACTCGGGCCGGCCGATAAACCAATATTGTCCTCACCGGTACCGGTGGATGTGACCCAGTAATCGGTGGCCACGGGGGCTGCAACATATGCAGCGTGGTTGGCTAGTGGCGTGGTACCCTGGGGCGTTATCAGGATGTGTACCAGGTTGGAGGCCACATCATCGAGGTCGGTGGCCGTCCATTTGAACGGCACCTCATCGTCGCCGTTGAGCTCGATGGTCTCGCCCGCCAGCGGGGTCTCCGCCCGGAAATAGGGGCTGTGCAGCGGTACGAAGGAGAAGTCGTCCAGGATAGACCCCGCCTCAATCGGAATCAGATCAGAGTTATACTGCACAAACAGGTGGTCGCTGCCGCCCTGGATGTGGGCGATGACCTCGTATGCGCCACCATCTGTCAGGGGCGTGCTCTCGTCGGTCCAGCGCCACATGAAGCGGTTATCCGACTTCTCGTCGGGGTCCTCCGTGGTGGAACCGATCAGCGTCACGGCGCTGGTCCAGGCCGCATCCAGCAGCAGGGCACCATCCAGCACAGTACTAAGAGCGGAGGCGTCGATAATATTTTCCAAGTCACTGGCCGTATAGTAGAACGTAATGGTAGCATTATCATCGGCATCCTTGTCGTTGTCGATGTCGACGCCCCAACTGATGACATAGTAGTCGTCCGTGCCGGAATCGATGTTGAAGAAGTCAACAGATGTGTAGATAGGGTCGAATTCGAAGTAGGGGTAATGCACCACCCTGACTTTTTTATCTCCAGCGCCGGCATTGAGTTGCAGCTGGTATACAGCTTGGTTTTTACCGTCGTTGGCCACCATGTAGACGAAGAAATCACCGGCCGGCTCAACGGTGGCCGAATCGGTAAAAATACTATAGGTGAACGAACCGACGGGACCTTCTTCGAAGAGGGTGCTGGTGTTGATCTTGCGGCTGTTGGAGCCCACCGAATCGACCGTCAAGTTGGGGGACGAATTGGAAAGCACCAGGTCGCTCAACACCAGACCGTCATCAGTCGACAGGAAGATGTCGACGGTGGCCGTGTCGTCCACGTCCTCAAAATCCCAGAAGAATTCCAGGGTCTTTTTGTTGTTGGTGCTAGTGGCCAGAGTGGATGCATATGGTAAGCCCAGGGTGCCGCCGGACTCCAGCGTTACGGAAGCGTCGTCGGTGCCGCCGTTGGGGGTGTAGGTGTTGTCCGCTGGGACATTGAGGTCGTAGCCGCCACCCTCGTCAGTATCGCTTAAATTGAATGTTGGCCAGTGACGGATCTTTACCGAGTCACTGGCGGCAATTACCCAGTCAGCGGTTGCGGATGAGGTCATATAGAAGAACCAGTACCCTTCCTCGAGATCGACACCGTCCAGCATGTCGTTCAGGGCGGCGTCACCCTCAGACAGGGGGGTAACCGCGAGCGTGGTGCCGTCGTCGAGTTTAGGCTTACGGCCGTTCTGAGCGGTAACCTTCGCGAGGGCCGGCGTCCGGGAAGCCCAGATCTCGAAGCTCGGTTCGTCAGGGATGGCGTTGTTGTTGACACCACTTAGTACAATGCCACCCCAGGGGGAAGTCCCGTCCTTGAAGGAGCCGGCGCCCTTATCATCAACGATCCAATCACCGATGTCGTTGTAAAAGTCCTGAACGGTGCTCGGATAGGTGTCACCCTTGGTGCTGCTCGAATCGTCGTCACCGGTATAGAAGGCGGCGAAGCTGAAGTTGTCCAGCTCAGCCGTGCTGATGGTGATCTCATCCTTGAACGTGACGGAAACTGTTACGGGACCATTGACCGCTTCCCTGTCGTCGGGGAAGGAGACCGAGTAATCGACTGAGGTACCGTCGACTGTGGAGTCAGTTGTCACCGGGAAGATGACGTATATCTCATCACCGGCCGCGATATCTACCACGATAGTGGTTAGATCGATCACAATTGTATTGGCATCGGTCAGAGCAGCTGGGGTGACATCATCCAAGGTGCCACCACCTCCATCATCCCAGATCAGGTAAACATAGTTCTCGTGCACGGTGGCCCCAGCGTTCACCAAGGCGACAGTTACACCGGCCGGCAATTCAATGGTAACATCATCACCACTTGCCCAGGCCGCACCACCCGCATCAAAGGTGATTTTCACGATCTGGATCCACTGCTGGTCCGCGCCACCGGCGCCATTTACGTAGGCGCCCCGGGGAACCTGGTTGGGATTAACCGTTACGGTTAGTCCGAAGGCTGTTGAGGCTGCTATGGTCAGAGCGGCCAGGGCAATAAGATGAATTTTAACCAAGCTCTTCATGGTTGGTTCCTCTCGGGTTTCGCGTTCTCTGTAGGATGAACTTTGTTCATTTTTTTAATTTGCCCCTTCCGGTAACCTGCCTTGACGGCAAGCACTTGCACGTCCTCCGTGCGAGGCCTTTTAACTTCTTCCAATATCGGGCGGTTCCCGCATTTCTTTAGCCCTTTTTTAGCATTATTTTGCGCAGGCCCCGGCTGCACTGCCACCGTCAGCGGATAAGGTAAGGTGGCTGGACGCACCTGGCAATCAGGCTAAACCCTATTATTGCGTACGGGAATTGCCTGTGAACCGGTCAACCCTTTGGCTCGGAACTGGTGGTGGCAGGCCCAAAACAGCAACCCTGAGTCGGCGGCCGGCAGTAAATTTCGCTACCTCAGCCCCCTTCACTTCCCCGCTATTGGCGGGACAGGCGTGATGCCCCCTCTCCGTTAGACGGAGAGGGGAAAGGGGGTAAGGTAGATCAGGGATAGACTAAGAAATAGCAAACAGCATCCCAGTACAGAAAGGCTACCGACTAATGGAACGCAGCCCAACCAGGCCCTCCGGCCGGATCGCCATCGTGGGCGGTGTGCGTACCCCTTTTGCCAAGGCCTTCACCGACCTGACCCACCTGGACGCCTCCGACCTGGCCAAGGTGGTGACCCAGGAGTTGATCCAACGCCTGGAACTGCCCACCGACGCCATTGACGAGGTGATCTGGGGATCGGTGCTGCCTACTATGTCAAACTTAAATGTGGGCCGTGAAGTTCCCATAGCCCTGGGTCTGACTCACGTGGTGGGCCATACCCTGGGGCAGCAGTGCGCCAGCGGTATCAGGGCCGTCACCGCCGCGGCCGAGCGGATCATGGCCGGGCAGGCCCAGGCAGTAATTGCCGGCGGCTCGGAGTCCATGTCCAACACCCCGGTGACCTACCGCCAACGGCTGGTGCTGGCATTGCAGGCGGTGCAGAAAGCCCGTAGCCTGGGACAACGCCTGAGTGCCCTGCGCCGGGTGCGCCTGGGGGACTTCCTGCCACGGCCACCGGCCATCGAGGAACCGAGCACCGGGCTGTCCATGGGGCAACATACCGAGCTCATGGCCCAGATCAACGGCATCAGCCGGGGGGAGCAGGATGAGTATACCTTGCTGTCCCATCAAAATGCGGCCACGGCCCGGGCGGAAGGCCGGGTCAATGGAGACCTGGTGCCGGTTTCATTACCCCCCAGGCACAATCACTTTTTTGAGCAGGATAACCTGATCCGCGAGGAAACCACACTGGAGCAGCTGGGGAAGCTGCGCCCGGTGTTCGACCGCCGGCACGGCACCCTCACCGCCGGCAACTCCTCAGCCTTGACCGATGGCGCCGCCGTGGTGCTGGTGATGGGCGAGGAGCGGGCCAGGGAGCTGGGCTACCAGGCCTGGGGTTATATCAGGGCCTATGCCTACGTGGCTATCCCACCCAAGCCGCAGCTGCTGTTGGGACCGGCCTACTCCACTCCCCTGGCGCTGGACCGGGCCGGGTTGCAACTGGGAGACCTGGACTTAATTGAGATCCATGAGGCCTTTGCCGCCCAGGTGCTGTCGGTGCTGCAGAAACTGGAATCGGAGCAGTTCGCCCGGGAGGAGCTGGGGCGCAGCGCCGCGGTGGGCCGGGTGGACCGGGACAAACTGAATGTGAACGGCGGCTCCCTGGCTTACGGCCACCCGTTCGCGGCCACCGGCGGCCGGCTGGTGATCAACCTGCTGCAGGAGCTGCGCCGCCGTGACCTGCAGCTGGGGATGCTGACCATCTGCACCTCCAACGCCATGGGTGTATCGATGGTGCTGGAACGGGCCTGAGGCATACCATATATCTTATATAAGGGCGCGAATGATCAGCTACCAAGTGGATGACCGGAATATCGGGGTACTAACCCTGGACCACCCCCACAAGCCGCTGAATATATTGAGCGCCGCCAGCTTCGAGGAACTGGAGCGGCTCCTCACGGGCCTGGCCCTGGGCGGACCCACGGGGAGCCCCGGGCAGGATAGGCCCCCAGTTGGCTTGATAATCATCAGCGGCAAAGCGGACAACTTCATCGTCGGGGCCGACATCAAGGTTTTCGCGGGCTTCCGGACGGCAGCTGATGGCGTCCAGGCCAGTCGCCAGGGCCAACGCATTTTCGGCCTGTTTGCGGCCTTACCCTTTCCCACAGTAGCCGCCATCAACGGCACCTGCCTGGGTGGCGGCCTGGAGCTGGCCCTGAACTGCACCAGCCGGCTGATTAGCGACCATCCCAAAACGGCCCTCGGTTTCCCCGAGGTGAAGCTGGGTCTGCTGCCGGGCGCCAGCGGTTGCACGCTGCTCCCGCGCCTGGTAGGATTGCAAGCGGCCCTGGACATGATGCTCACCGGCAAAAATGTCTACCCCTACAAGGCCCTCAAGATCGGCCTGGCGGATGAGATCGTCAGCGCACCGGCACTATTGGGCGCGGCCAAGGAGCGAGTTCTGCAATTGTCCGCGGGACGGGTGGTAATTGCTAAACGCCGTAAGCCGCTGGTCGCCCGGTTGTTGGACGGTCCCTTAAAGCCGGTGGTCTACCGGGTGGCCCGTAAGCAGGTACTCAAGCAGACCGGCGGACGCTACCCGGCGCCGCTGGAAATCCTGAAGGTGGTGCGGCGCAGCCTGGGCCGCAGGCTCCCGGCGGCATTGGAGCTGGAAGCCGAAGGTTTCGGCCGGCTCTCGGCCACGGCTCAGCACAAGGCCTTGACGCACGTCTTTTTCGCCGGTTCGGGCAAGGGAAAACTACCGGCCGAACCTGTGGCGGTCAGCCGTTTGGGTGTGCTGGGGGCCGGGCTGATGGGCACCGGAATTGCCACCGTGGCCCTGGACAAGGGGATCACCGTGCGCCACAAGGATATCGATTACCAGGCCTTGGGGCGGGCCCGGGGGCATATTCAAAAGTACTTCCAGGGCCGGGTAAAAAAACGAATTCTAGCCAGTCGCGAGACCGGCCTGACCCTGACCCATTACAGTCCCACCACCGATTATTCAGGCTTCGGCCGCGTCGAGGTGGTGATCGAGGCGGCCTTCGAGGACTTGGAGCTCAAGCGCCACTTGATCGCCGAACTGGAGGCGGTGGTAGCGCCCGAGACGGTGATCGCCACCAACACCTCCTCGCTGCCCATTGCCCAGGTGGCGGCCGGCGCCCAGCACCCTGAGCGGATCATCGGGATGCACTTTTTCTCGCCGGTGGAGAAGATGCCGTTGGTGGAGGTGATCACCTCCAAGGCCACCAACGCCCTGACCCTGGCCACCACCGTAAAACTGGGGCGGCGGCTGGGGAAGACGGTGATCGTGGCGCAGGACTCGCCGGGGTTCTACATCAACCGCATCCTGACCCCCTACTTGAACGAAACATTCAAGCTGCTGGAGGATGGTATCCCGGTGGACCTGCTGGACCGCCACGTCCGCCGCATGGGGTTGCCGGTGGGGCCTTGCACCCTGCTGGACGAAGTGGGGCTGGATGTGGCCGGCAGGGTGGCCGGGGTGATGGCGCCCTTCATCGGCCGGCGCCTGGAGATGACCGACCATAACCAGCGCTTTACCGAAGATGGCCGGCTGGGCCGCAAAAATGGCCACGGTTTTTACACCTATAGCCAGGGCAAGAAGGGGCCGGTGGATGCCGCGGTCTACCAACTGTTGGACCATCCGCAGCGCCGGACCATCCCCTACGAACAGGTGCGGGACCGACTGCTGGGGGCGCTTTACAACGAGGCGGCCTACTGCCTGGACGAAGGGCTCATCGACAGCGCCTCGGCCGGGGATGTGGGGGCCATCTACGGCTTTGGCTTCCCGCCCTTTTTGGGTGGACCCTACTGGGCCATGGATCAGTTGGGGCTGCCGGCCCTGGTGGAGCAGCTCAGCCGTTTGGCCCAGGAGCACGGCAGCCGTTTTACCCCGGCCCCACCCCTGGTGAAAAGAGCTGCGGCGGGGGAGTGGTACCATCCGGTAAATTGACGGCAGGTGGCCATCATTAACATTACACGTAACTGGGAGACTCGATCATGAACTGGATGGCTATAGGCGCTTTATTTGCTTTTTTGGGAGTGGCTCTGGGGGCCTTTGGCGCCCATGCTCTACGTGCCCGGATTACGCCCCGTGACCTGGAGATTTTCGATGTGGCCGTGCGCTATCAACTGACCCACGCCCTGGCCCTGCTCATCACCGGGTTGATCCTGTGGTGGCGCGGCCTGGACGTATCCCGCCTGCTGGTAATCACCCCCTGGTTGTTCACCGCCGGTATCATCCTATTCAGCGGCAGCCTTTATGCCCTGGTGTTAACCGGCAAGCGCTGGTTGGGAGCCGTCACACCTCTGGGCGGGGTGCTGTTTCTGGCCGGCTGGCTACTGCTGGCTGTGGCCCTGTGGCAGAAATAGACCGTGGCCGGCAAGCAGCATCAATCATCCAGCCGCGAGGGGCACTTTACCGCGGGGCTGGGCTTTAGGCCCCAATCATCCGAGCCTGGTCACGCCACCGGCGAGCTGGAGTTGCAAGCCCAGCACCTCAACCGCTCGGGCACACTCCACGGCGGCCTGGCCATGACCCTGCTGGACAGCCTCATGGGCCAGGCCGTACGGACCTGGACGGGTGGGAACGGGCAGGAGTACGTCACCAGCAGCATGACCACCCACCTCCTTGAAACGGTATCGCAAGGACAGGTGACGGGATCGAGCCGGGTGATCGCCCAAGGCGGCACATACCTGCTCACTGAGGCCGAATTGCGGGATGCGAGCCGGCGACTCATCGCCACGGCTGAGGCGGTCTATACGCGCCTGCGGGCCGGCGCCAAGGTGGGGGACCGTTGAGCGACCCATTTCCACCGCCCTTTCTGACCCACCCTGATACCGCACTGGTTGAGGGGGAGATTGAGCTCAGCGGCGATGCACCCACTCCCCACGAGTCGCTGCTGGCCTTCGCCCAGCGGCTGTTGGCTGAGGTCGTCCAGGATGGTGATTATCACGGCCAAACTCCCGAAGATTCCTCGTTGACGGTGCAGACCGTGGGCGACATCAGCAAGTTACGGGGCCGCATTTACGGCCAGGCCTACGCCCAGCGCCAGGGCCGAACCGTCCAGTTTCTCCGCGTGCGCCTGTATGATGGCCAGGGTGGGGTGGTGCTCACCGGCATGGCCACTTACCACACTCACACCTGAATCCCGCTTGACCGGCATCGGGAGGTTGCAAGTCCCGGCCCACCGTCGTAGATTTCCCCGATTCCTGAGAAGTTGGATGCCCGAACCTACCTCTAAATTCGCCGCTTTTGTAGCCGAGCTCCGCCGACGGAGAGTATTCCGGGTGGCGGCGGTCTACGCTGGTACCACCTTCGTCATCATCCAGATCATTGACGGCACCTTTGCGGTAATGGGCATCCCTGACTGGATCAGCCGTCTCATCATCGTCCTGCTGCTGGTGGGCTTCCCCATCGCCATTGGCCTGGCCTGGGCCTTCGACATCACCGATGAGGGGATCGTGCGGACCGGCAAGGCAGCAGACGTCCCGGCCCCCCGTGCCGGCGGTAAGCCGTTCACCTCCAACCGGGCGCTGATCGTCATAGCTGTACTAGCCGTCGCTTTCGGAGTGTGGAGCCGCTGGGGCGGTACCGGGGAGACAGCCGTCTCAGTGTCGGAACCGGCCCTGGGACCCAAGTCCATTGCCGTGCTCCCCTTTGCCAATCTCAGCGATAGCCAAGAGGATGAATACTTCAGCGCTGGGGTGACCGATGATATTATCACCCATCTCACTAAAATCGGTGATCTGAAAGTGATCTCCCGGACCTCGGCAATGCTTTACAAGGATTCCCCCAAATCGTTGCAGGTAATAGCGGAGGAGTTGGGTGTCGCCAACGTACTGGAAGGCACCGTCAGGCGGCATGGGAACCGGGTGCGGATCACCAGCCAGCTCATCGATGCCCGCACCGACGCGCACCTGTGGGCCGAGACCTACGACCGGGAGCTGACCGACATTTTCGCCATTCAGAGCGACGTAGCCCGTAAGATCGCCACCGCCTTGAAAGCCATGCTCTCAACCGATGAGCGGCAGCGGATTGAGAAAAGGCCCACCGAAAGCACGGAAGCCTATCATTTTTATCTGAGGGGACAGTACTTCTGGAACAGGCGAACCACGGAGGATCTCTTTAGAGCCATCGGGTATTTCGAGCAGGCCATCGAGGCCGATTCTTCCTACGCACAGGCCTACGTGGGGTTAGCCGACTGCTACATATGGCTCGCGCACTATGAGATTCCACCTAAACAGGCCTTTCCTATCGCCAGGAGGGCCCTGGCAAGGGCCCTTGAGATAGATACCGGTTCTGCCGGAGCGTACGTCTCATTGGCCCACATTTTGAACGAGCATGAATGGGATTGGGCAAACGCCGAGTCCGCCTTCCAGCGTGCCATTGAGCTCAAACCTAATTATGCCGAGGCCCACCGGCTATATGCCTGGTATTTCATCCACATCGGACAACTGGATAAGGCCATCGCTGAGATGGAACGTGCGCTGGAGTTGGATCCACTTTCGTACCTGATCAATACAAACATGGCCTATCCCTATTCGCTGTTAGGTCAATTCAGCCAGGCTTTCGAATATCTTCAGAAGACTTTGGAGCTGAATCCTGATTACCCTCTGGCCTATATGGCCCTTGGGGAAAATTACAGGCGTGCGGGCAGGCATGGCGAAGCCGTGGAGGCCCATGAAAAGGCGGTGGCCCTGGATAAGGGTAACGCGCTTTACCTGTCTTATCTCGGCTACACCTATGGGGTCGCCGGTCATCGAGAAAAGGCCCTGGCAATCCTGCGCGAATTACATGAGATGTCGAAGGAAAAGTATGTTTCTCCCTGGGCCATGGCGATGCCCTATATCGGACTTGGAGAGCTAGACCAGGCGCTCGATTGGTTGGACAAGGCCTATGTGGAGGGTGATCTCCTAATTGCTTGGCTGAAAGTCTTTCCCGAGTTCGACCCTCTCCGCTCCGACCCCCGTTTCGCCGACCTGCTGCGCCGCATGAAATTCCCGGAGTGAAGGGCATGGCCTCACGCATTGGCACTTTCCTTTTGGAGCTCAAGCGCCGCCGGGTCTTCCGGGTAGCGGCGGTCTATGCTGGGATCACCTTCGTCATAATCCAGATCATTGATGGCACCTTTGCGGTAATGGGCATACCCGATTGGATCAGCCGTCTGATCATCGTCCTGCTGCTGGTGGGCTTCCCCATCGCCATTGGCCTGGCCTGGGCCTTCGACATCACCGATGAGGGGATAGTGCGAACCAAGGGTAAGGCTGAAGCCACCGCCACTCCCCGGCCATTCATCGGCAACACGGCGTTGGGGATCGTGGCATCACTAGCAATTATCGTGGCGGCTTGG
>JADFMC010000039.1 GCA_022564085.1 Fidelibacterota bacterium
TGTGCTGGTGCTGAACCAGAGCTACGAGCCGGTGATGGTGACCAACGCCAAACGGGCGGTTATCCTGCTGATCCTGGAGAAGGCCGAGGAGGTAGTTAATTATAAGGAGATAATTCACTCCACGTCTATGCAGATGCCGTTGCCCAGCGTGGTGCGGCTGTCGCGCTACGTGCCCGTGAGGAACAAGGAGGTGGTGCTGACCCGCAAAAACCTGCTGAAGCGCGACAATCACTGCTGCCAGTATTGCGGCCGCACGTCGGTGGCCCTGACCATAGATCATGTCATTCCCAAGCAGAATGGCGGCCGCAACAGCTGGGATAATCTGGTAGCCGCCTGCCACTCGTGCAATGTGCGCAAGGGTAACCGCACCCCCGCTGAGGCCAGCATGGACCTGCTGATTCCGCCCTTCAAACCTTCCAGGATTACCTACTTCCAAAAATTCGTTCGCAAGCACCAGGAAGCCTGGAAGCCCTACTTATATATGGAACCCGGTGTATGAAGAAGAGACTGCTCTCCGGCATGCGACCCACCGGCCAATTACACCTGGGTCACTACGTAGGAGCGCTGGAGAATTGGGTCGAGTTGCAGCAAACCTACCAGAATTTCCACCTGATCGCCGATTATCACGTACTCACCACCGATCTGGACACCTCCCAGGTGGAGGCCAACACGCTGGAGATGTTGAAGGACTGGCTGGCGGCGGGCATCGACCCTGAAATAAGTCCCATCTTCCGCCAGAGCCAGATCAAGGAACACGCGGAGTTATTCCTCATACTGGCCATGCTGATCACCACCGCCCGGCTGGAACGCAATCCTACGCTGAAGGAGCAGGTGCGGGACTTGAAAATCGAGAAACTGGTATACGGCCACCTGGGCTACCCGGTGCTGCAGGCCGCCGACATCCTGCTTTATAAGGGCGAATTGGTGCCGGTGGGAGAGGACCAGGCGCCCCATGTGGAAATCTGCCGGGAATTGGCTCGCAAGTTTAACAGCACCTACGGCAAGGTATTCCCCGAGCCGGCGCCCAAGCTGACCCCCTTTGCCCGCCTGCCGGGGCTGGATGGCCGGGCCAAGATGAGCAAGTCGCTGGGTAATGCTGTGCTGCTCAGCGATGAGCCTGATGTCATCCAGCGCCGGTTGCGCAAGGCCTTCACCGATCCCCTGAAGCTGCGCAAGAACGATCCCGGGCGACCCGATATCTGCCTGATTTTTACGTACCATAAAAAATTTAATCCGAGTGAAACCACGGAAATAAGGGCCGGCTGTGAAAGCGGGGCCCTGGGTTGTGTGGAGTGCAAGCAGCGCTGTGGAACGGTCATTGCGGAACAGTTGGCCCCCCTGCGGGAACGGCGGCGGCAGTACGACCAGCAGCCCGATCGGCTGTGGGAGATCCTCCACGCAGGGGAAGAGCGGGCGCGGCTGGAAGCGCGGGAGACCATGGGGCAGGTGCGAGAAGCCATGGGGCTGGGTTGATGGCCTACCGCATACACCTGGAGAACTTCGAGGGGCCGCTGGATCTGCTGCTCTACTTCATCCAACGCGATCAGATCGATATTTACGACATCCCCATCGCCCACATCACATCCGAGTACCTCAGCTACCTGGATCTGATGGAGTCTCTAAGCTTGACGGTGGCCGGAGAGTTCATCCTGTTGGCGGCCACTCTGATGCATATCAAGGCCCGTATGCTGCTGCCCCGGCCGGAACCCACCGAGGACGAGCCCATCGATGATCCCCGCCGGGAATTGGTGCAGCTGCTGGTGGAATACCAGCATATCAAGGCGGCCGCTGAACGGCTGCGCCAATTGGGAGAGCAACGCCGGACCCAGTACCCCCGAGGGATCGTAATCACCCAGGGGGGGAACGGCGTGGATCCGGGCGAATATCTACAGGATGTTTCGTTATACCAGTTGATGGCCGTGTTTAAGGAAGTCATGGACCGCCGGCCGCGCAACGAACCGCTACGGGTCCAGGCGGAACCCATTAGACTCGACGAGAGCATCAGGGCCATCCAGCGGGCTTTCGGTTCCGGCGGCCGGATCACCTTCCGGGAGGTGCTGCGCAAGGTGCACCACATCCCGGAACTAGTCGTCACTTTCCTGGCGGTGCTGGAGCTAATGCGCCAGGGGGTCATCACGGTGGAACAGGGAGCCCCCTTCGCCGAAATTTATCTGCACAAGGTGGCGGCCAATTGATGGAGAGCACCCCGGGCGAGGAAACACTCCAGGTCGTCGAAGCCCTATTGATGGCCACCCCGGAGCCGCTCACCAGGGCGCGCTTCAACCAGTGCCTGGAGCGTCCCGAAGTGAGCTTAGAAGCGGTTATCGAGACCCTCCGCCTACGCTTCGAGGAGCAGAAGCGCCCGGTGCAGATTGTCTTCGTGGACGGGGGCTATCAACTGGTCACCAAGGCTGAATACCAGCCCTACCTGCAGCGCCTTTTTCAAAAGCCGGGCCGGCTCAGCCTCACCCGGGCGGCCCTGGAGACTATCGCAGTGGTGGCCTACCGGCAACCGGTTACTAAATTGGAGATCGACCAGATTCGAGGGGTGAATAGTGATTCGACAATAAAGACCCTTCTGGAGCGGGAGCTGATCAATATAGCCGGCCGTGAGGAGGCCATGGGGCGGCCGCTGCTGTACGGCACCACCGGACAGTTCTTGCAGGCTTTCGGGCTGGGAAATTTGAGTGACATGCCCAAGCTGCGGGAGATTCGTGAAATCATGGGCGAGACGGAAAGCCCCACCCCGGTGGTCCATGAGACTGAATAAATATTTGGCCCGGGCGGGAGTGGCTTCCCGGCGTAAGTCCGACACCTTAATCGCCGCGGGGTTGGTGCGGGTTAACGGGGTAGCTATAACCGAGCTGGGCGTAAATGTTGGCCCTGACGATGTGGTTGAGGCTAATGGCCAGGTGCTGCCGGCGCTGGAGGAAACGGTGGTGTACCTGCTCCATAAACCGGCTGGTGTGATCAGCACCACCTCCGATCCCAGGGGTCGCTCGACAGTGATGGACCTGCTGCGGGACCGCCGGCGGCTATTCCCCGTGGGCCGCCTGGATCGGGACACCACCGGCGCCCTGTTCATCACCAATGACGGGGAGCTCACCAACCGCCTGATCCACCCGCGCTATGGCATCCGCAAAGAGTATCTGGCAGAGGTCCGGGGACGATTGACTTCAACGGCCCTGTCGGCGTTGGAATCCGGGCTGACCCTGACGGATGGCCTGCGGGTCAAGGCCCGGGTAAAGCTGTTGGCCCACCGCAGCCGTCGTTACAGCTACCGGCTGACCCTCACTGAAGGTCAGAACCGGGAGGTAAAACGTATTTTTGCCCACTTCCAGTTACCGTTGCTACGCCTCCATCGGACCGGGTTTGCCGGTATATCAGCCGATGGCTTGGCGCCGGGTAAGTACCGCCGTCTACGCCAGGGCGAAATCAAGAGCTTGTATGCCCTCACTGCCGCTAGGGAACCAGGCCGGCAAAAACAGATGGATATTCCGTCGTGACAGAGTTAAACTTGCTTGCTTTTGAGCGAGGCGCCTGGCGTGCCAACCATAGTAGCAATTGACGGTCCGGGTGCGGCGGGGAAAAGCACCACTGCCCAGGAGGTGGCTCGCAGGCTCGGCTTCAGGCACCTGGATACCGGCGCCATGTACCGGGCGGCCACCTTGGCCTGCCTGGAACGGGGCTTGCCGGAGCAGGAATCATCACGGCTGGCGGAGTTTCTGAAGTCGTTGAGTATAGAGTTCCAGCCGTTGTCAAGCGGAGAGCAAAAATTACTGCTTGATGGCCGAGATGTGACGGCCGCTATCCGAGCGCCCCTGGTTTCACAGCGAGTGAGCGCTTATAGCGCCCTGCCGATGGTACGAGAACGGCTGTTGGCCATCCAGCGGCGCATCGGTGAGCAATATGATGTGGTCTGCGAAGGCCGGGACATCGGCACACAGGTGTTCCCCGAGGCGCGGTTCAAGTTTTTCCTCATAGCGGACCTGGAGGTCCGGGCTCAGCGGCGATATGAGGAACTGCGGTCCCAGGGATTCGACCAGCCGTTGGACAAGGTCCGCGAGGAGATTCGAATCCGGGACCATGAAGATAGTACCCGGAAGCATTCGCCGCTGAGGAAAGCGAAAGACGCTGTACCGGTGGATACGTCCCACATGACGATCCCGGCACAGGTGGAATTTGTAATTAACCATATTAACACCAGCCTGGAGAACGATAGGCTGGCAGGAGAAACCAGCTCGGTATGAGTGAGAATGAAATCAATAACCCTGAAACTGAAATTGTAGAAACCACGGAACGATCAGAGGAAAGCGATTCGGCTGCGACATCCGGGGATGATCCGACTGCCGCCGAGGCGCAGGCAGAGGAAAGCGGGCCGGCCGCGACATCCGGGGAAGATGCGACTGCCACCGAGGCGCAGACAGAGGAAACCGCCTCCGATATAGAAGCGGCCGACACCCCGCCGGAAACGCCGGTCGATACCGAACCGGTGGCCAAAGAAGATGAGGATAGCCTGATAACGCCCGAAGAGGAATCGGCGGAGCGAGAGCCAGTGGATTACTTATCCTCGGATTTGCTCGATTCCATCACCCAGATGACACCGGAGCAACTGAATTCGTTGGAGGCGGCGGAGGTAGCCAAGAAGGATAGATCATTGGAAGAACTGGTGTCATCCTCCGTGGGCGATATACGTGAGGATAAGGTTATCACCGGACGGGTGATTGGGATGAACGAGCGGGAAATCCTGGTGGACATCGGTTTCAAGTCGGAGGGAATCGTACCGCGGGACGAATTCGGTGACCAGGAAATACCTCAGATCGGGGATGAAATCATGGTCTACCTGGTGCGGCTGGAGGACTCCAACGGACAGACGGTGCTCTCCAAGGAAAAGGCTGACTTTATGCGCCACTGGGCGGATATTACCCAGAAATCCATTGATGGAGAGACCGTGCTGGGCCGTATTTCCCGACGGATCAAGGGGGGCATGATCGTGGACCTGAGTGGGATACCGGCCTTCTTGCCAGGCTCCCAAATCGATATCCGGCCGGTGCAGGATTTTGACGAGTTTATCGGTCGCGAGTTTGAATTCAAGATCGTCAAGTTGAACGAAGCCCGCAAAAACATTGTGTTGTCGCGCAAGGAGCTGTTGGAAGCGGATATGATGGAAAAACGCCAGAGCCTGATCTCCCAGCTGGAAGTTGGTCAGATCCTGGAAGGGCGGGTCAAGAATATCACAGATTTTGGTGTGTTCGTCGATCTGGGCGGCCTGGATGGCCTGCTACATATCACCGATTTGAGCTGGGGCCGGGTAAGCCATCCTTCCGAAGTGGTGAATCTTGACGAGAGCATCACCATCAAGGTAATCGATTTTGATCCTGAGAAACAACGGGTTTCCTTAGGGCTGAAACAGCTCACCCCCCATCCCTGGGAGTCAGTGGAAGCTAAATACCCCGCCGACTCGATGATTACGGGCAAGGTTGTAAGCATGACCAATTATGGGGCCTTCGTGGAGCTGGAGAAAGGTGTGGAAGGGCTGGTGCATGTCAGCGAGATGTCCTGGACCCGGCACATCCGCCATCCCTCGGAGATGTTCACCCTGGGAGAGACCATCGAAACCAAAATCCTGAACGTGGACGTCGCAGAGCGGAAGATCTCTCTGGGTGTCAAACAGCTGCAACCCGATCCCTGGGACCAGATCGAGGAGAAGTATCAGGTAGGTACCATTCAGAGGGGGCAGGTGCGCAACCTGACGCAATTCGGCGCCTTTGTGGAGCTGGAGCAGGGCATTGATGGCCTGATCCACATCACCGACCTGTCATGGACCATCAATGTTCGCCACCCCAAGGAGATTCTCAGCAAGGGGGATGATGTGGAGGTGCGCATTCTGGACGTATCCCGCGAGAACCGCCGTATCGCCCTGGGACTCAAACAGGTAAGCGAGGATCCCTGGGATCAGATCGAAACTTTTTTCACTACCGGCAAGCAGACCACCGGCGAGGTATTCCGCATACTGGATAAAGGCGTGATCCTCAAAATGGAGCTGGAAGTGGAGGGAATCATCCCGCTGCGGGAAATCCCCAAGCATGAACGCCGGTCAGTCACCGCGCACTTAAAACCGGGAGATGTGCTGAAGGTCACAGTCCAGGAGCTGAGCATCGATGATAAGAAGGTAGTTTTAATGACGGACGTGTTAGCTGCCGGAGAGAGTGCTATAGTGGTGCCTGCGGCGGCCGCCACCGAGGAAGCCGTGGATCAGGAGGAGTTACCGGCCCCCAAGGAAAAGACCAGCCGGGAAAAAGCCGTTGCCGAGGAGGCGCGGGATTCAGACGCTGAGGCTGAAACTCGGGCTGCGGAAGCGACAGCAGCGGCAGCGGAGACCGACGCTGCAGTCACGGAAGTTGCGTCGCCGGCAGTGGAAGCGGCGATAGATACGGAGCAGGCGCCTAAGAAAACCCGGAAGAGTACCAAGAAAACAGCCGCAGCGAAGACCGGAGAGACAGCATCGGTGGGTGATGTTGGGGCGGTAAAGACTAAGGCGCCCAAGAAGACGGCGCGCAAAACCTCAAAAACAGCCGGGGAAGCCAAAACCACTGCCGGCAAACCCAAAGGTGAAGCGGCAAAAAAGCCGGCTAAGAAAGCCGCCAAGCAAGTGACCAAGAAAACTTCAAAAATAAAATCCAAGGCCGATGCGGGAAAAAAGCCCGCCACCAAGACTGTCAAAAAAGCAGCATCGAAAGGAACCGATGATAGTTCAACCACCGGCCAGGACCGGCCGGCCAAGGTGGCTGCGGCCAAAGGCGAATCCGACTAGCGATCACGGAATTCGGCCCACCCTGGCAACCCGGCTGGCAATGGGCACAATTCAGCCGCCGGGCCGCTCCCCTATAAAGGAGGTTTGATCCCATGGCGCGAGCCTTCCCAGCACGCCAGTCGTTCCTGGTTGACCTGCCGTTCAAACTGGGTGCGGTTGGGCTGGCGGTCATCCTCTGGTTTATTTCCATCAGCAACAGTTACTTCGAGGCTGAAGCGGAACTGCCCATAGAGATTCGCAATATCCGCGAGGGCAAAGCACTCGGTGAGCAGACGCCCCGCACGGCAATCCTGCGATTCAGGGGTACTGCCCGGGCCTTAATCAAACTGTATGTCCTGCTGCCGTTCACTTCTCCCAAGCTAGTGCTGGACCTTGAGCGGGTCCAGCGACGGCACGTGTTCTACCTGGACGAATACTTGGGGGACAATCCCCAGCGAATTTCTATACCCATCTTAGGTATCAAGGAAAACCTCACTTTCGTGGAAGTTGTGCGCCCCGATAGCGTGTTGATTATACTGGGCGATTACGTGGAAAAGCGAGTACCGGTCAGGTCCCAGGTTACCATCCAGCCGGCCGCCGGGTTCACCCAGGTAGGGGCATTGGTAATTACACCGAGTAAGGTACTGGTCAAGGGAGTGGACGAGGAGGTGAGCCGTGTCCAGGTGATCCGTACCATGCGCGACTCTTATCGGGATGTCACTGCACCGCTGGAGATTTTGGTGGGGCTGTTGCATCCCAATCCCGGTAAAGTGCTGGATGTGGAGCCGGTGAACGTGAATATCAAGGTGGACGTGCAGATGATCAGTGAACGCCGGCTGGAAGATGTGCCGGTAAAGGTCATCAATGTCCCCAGAAACCTATCGGTATACGTTTCGCCATCGACGGTAGCACTGACCCTGGTGGGCGGTGCGGATCACCTGGCCGCCCTGGACAGCAGCGCCGTGGAAGTATTCATAGATTATCTGGCGCAATGGTCGCCCACCAACCTTTTCATCGAACCACAGGTACGGCTTGATTCCAACCTGATCGAATTTCGGGACTTAGTCCCCAGGCAGCTGGAGATCATCAGCACCCGCCAGTCGCCGTGATTGTCCTGGGTCTGGAAAGCAGTTGCGACGATACCGGCGCCGCAATCGTGATTGACGGCCGGTTGTGCTCCAACGAAGTTATCACCCAGATGGAACACAGTCGGTACGGCGGCGTGGTGCCGGAAGTGGCTTCGCGCTTGCATGAACAGAATATTCTGCCTGCGGTCCGGCGATCTTTGGAGCTAGCCAACGTCTCCCTGGACCAACTCTCAGGCCTGGCGGTCACGGTGGGCCCCGGCTTGGCGGGGGCCCTGATGGTGGGACTTAACTTCGCCAAAGGGCTGGCCCAGGCCCGGGGGATTCCTCTGGTCTGTATAAATCATATGGAGGGCCACTTGTGGTCGAATTTCCTGGAGCGCCCTTTGCAGGATGATGACTGCCCGTTTATTTGCCTGCTGGTGAGCGGAGGCCACACCCAGCTATGGCGGGTGGACCGGATGGGCAGCTACCGGCTCCTGGGCAGTTCCCTCGATGACGCGGCCGGTGAAGCTTTCGACAAAGGGGCCCGGCTGCTGGAACTGGGTTATCCCGGCGGACCTGCTATCGATAAGGCGGCTCAGTCCGGTGATCCTAATTTTGTAGAATTCCCTCGGCCGTTGGCGGGGAGCGCCGGCTGCGATTTCTCCTTCAGTGGCCTGAAAACCGCCCTCTACTACCAACTGCGGCGGATGGATCCCGCTACCATTGCCAGCCGGCGGCAGGACCTGGCAGCCTCCTACCAGCAGGCGGTGGTTGATTGCCTGATGGATCGCCTCCGGAAGGCGGTGGAATTAACCGGCATGACGCGGGTCTGCGTGGCCGGAGGGGTGGCGGCCAACAGTCTGCTGCGGGAACGGCTGGACACATGGGCCGCCGCTGACCACCTGGTTGTTTCTTACCCACCCCAACAGTTCTGCACCGATAATGCCGCCATGATCGCCATGGCCGGTCATTTCCGGCTGATGCAGGGAGAGCGCTCGCCACTGTCATCGGAAATCAAACCCAATCTACGGATGGATCAACTTGCCACAAATTGAAATCCAGTCGGTCCTGCCCTGGGGCTGGGCTGGGCTGGCATTACTGTTACTGGCAGCCTATCTGGCATATTATTATCTCTGGTGCCAGCCGCTGCCGAAAGTCTACCGCCTGCTGATTACCACCTTCCGGGGGCTATTCCTGCTGGTAGTGTTTCTGCTGCTGTTGGACCTTAAGGTAAACTGGTCCCGTCCTACATTGGTGCCACCTCGCATTGGGATTTTTCTGGATAACTCCCTCAGTATGTCGAACCACCCCGCCGCCTCGGCCACCACCATCTATTCGCAGGTGATCGCTGTGGTGAACTGGGCCAAGGAACACAATTATAAACCGGTGCTGATGACATTCGGAGAAAAGTTGACGCGCCTTACTGGAGACCGTTTCGAATATATCCCGGAGGAGCAGCTCACCGATTTTGACCTCTTGGAGGAGGTTTGGCAGACCGGAAATCTGCAGGCCGGATTCTTGTTTTCAGATGGGGTTACTACCTCCGGCCGGGACCTTAGCGCTATCGAGGGACCGGAGGGCGTACCGATTTTCACGGTGGGGGTAGGTGACACGACCAGCGGACCAGACCTGAGCATCACCGATCTGCGTGCCCCGTTATCTCTGTTGGCCCAAGAGCAGGGTACGATTCAGGTGACCGTCCGAGGCCTAAACGCCGCTGGAGAGCGGGGCCGCCTGTACGTTTTCAACGAAGATGAACTGATCTATAACGCTCCCGTGAAGTTCGACCGGCCCGATGATGTACAGGTGTTGGAGGCGTCAGTGGTGGGACGGCTGGATGCGCCTAATTTCCGGGTGGAGCTTAGCGTCCTGGCGCAAGAAGCCAATATCGATAACAATCGCCGGGAATTTCAGATCGACGTCCTGCCGGGCCGGCGCACGGTTACCTTGCTGACCGGGGGCCTGTCGCCCAACACCGGCTTGCTGAGCCGCTGGGCTCGGGAAATTCGCAACACGCACCTGGAGCAGCTCTATTTTCTGAAGGGCGCCTGGCATGGCCCCGAGGAGTGGTTCTGGCAAACGCCGCAAGACCTGGTAATACTGGATAATTATCCCACCGGGTTCTTACTTGAAGGACACCTGGACCGCCTGTTAGAGAAATTGCGACGGGACCGCTCGGCGGTGATAGTGATTGCCGGGCCGGATAATACCAACCTGGGGCTTGTCCGTCTATGCCGGGCACTGGGCATCGGCCTGCGGGATGAGCGCAACGGCGTTACCATCCCCCAGATGCGGCTCAGTCCGGGGTACGCTGGTCCGGGAGCGACCAAGGATCTGCGAGATTTCCCCCCCAGTGCAGTACCATATACTGTGAATTCCCCCCGGCTTCGCCGGGAAGCAGTGCTGCTGAAAGGAGTATCGAATCGACCGGTAATCGGTTTCGCACAGGGAGCTGGTCACAAAACGGGAGTGATCCTGCTGCCGGAACTGGCGGCCATCAACTTGAAACTGGAACCCACCGACTGGCGCTTTTTCCTGTCCAAGGCCTTCGAAACCATAGTAGAATGGTCATTGGAACC
>JADFMC010000361.1 GCA_022564085.1 Fidelibacterota bacterium
AAATATGCCAAGGAACTCGGATTCTTTGATATTATCAGCAAACCGCTGGATCACAACCGTCTCAAATCTTCCCTGGCCCGCATTGAAGGGAAAGTGGATCACCATGATGAAGTTGAGCACCTGGGTGAATTTCCTAAAAGTCTGAAGGATCTTGCAAACAACCTTATCAATGAACACGATTCCACTGGCGCCGCATTGATGATTGACCTCCTTGAAACCACGATTCCTATGTTGCGAACCACTGTGAAGTAGACCGCCAGCTGACCTTCCCTGAAATTGAGCCCAGGTGAATGATGGCAGGTGGGCTCAAATAGACTCGCAATAAACCAGGCGTCCCAGCAAATAACATCATTTTGCATGGATACCAGCAGCCATGTTGGCCCACAGTACAATATATCGTTAGGAGCCCAACTCTAGGTACGGATAATTAGAGCGAGGTGTTTGGAAGCGATTATAATCTACGGACGCGAAGTTCTCTTCTCATTTGGTCCACGACCATTCGGTAGATTTCCCGCACACTCTCTCCTTTGGCATTGACTCCGCCGAATATAGTTTATTCGGGCTTGTGGATGTCAATGTCGCGCCGGTTTTCCATCGTATCAGTAGAATCGGCAAGCGGTTCACGCTGTAACTCAACATACGCGCCGACTAAGCAGAGGAACTCATCTGCCCAGATCAGACCTAGCCCATGTAGCTCACCTGCGGCCCTTCGTCGGAGTTTATCCTGAGCAAAGCGCAGGGCTCATAGCAAGCTTCGCCCCGGGCATCACCCCCCGACTGCCAGAAATCCCAGCCCATGTCGCCAGGCAGTCAGGCGCTACGATAATTGCCCATGTGCTCAAGTTCCAAAATATTGGCGCCACTGACCCCGCACTACAGCTCCGGTAGCGTATGCTCCCGTCCCTGGTTCTGCTCCCGCAGCCATTCCAATAGGGGCTGGAAATAGGCCAGCATGGCCCTGGCCGACATATCCTCACCGGTTTTCTCCTTAAGCAGGGTGCGCCAGTCCGCCGCGGCCCCCGTTTCCAGGATCGACCAGAGGAATTCACCCACCTCGCGGCTGCCGAAATAGTTGGTGGCATGCGGGTCCTGGCCCAGGATTTCCGTGGCTATGTGGTCATGGAGTTGGAACAGGAGAATGTTTGAGATGGCGTAGTCATAATATTGGGCCGCGTCATTATTGATGTGAGTCTTTGAGGCGGCGTCGCAATATTCCTCACCTCGCTGGGCCGGCGGTGCGATCCCCTGGAAGCGGGCTTTCAAGTCCCACCAGCGCCGGTTATACTGCTCCCCCGGAAGCGGCTGCGCGTATAGTTCGTGCTCGAAGTAGGTCATCACGCCACAGGACCAGGGGATGAACACCACGTAGTTGAGCGCTTCTTTCAACAGGGTCTGAATCCGGTCCACCGGGGCGCCGGCTTCGATCAGCCCGATGCTCTCCACGAACGGCTGCTGCATGGCCGCCAGTCCCATCAGGCTGCCGATGGCCTCGTGATAACCCCGGTTGGCGCCATCGCGCAGCAGGGGCGGGACCTCCGGATTGGTGTAGGCCATAAAGTAGTAAATGTGCCCCAGTTCGTGATGGGTGGTCTCATACCAGGAGGCGTTGGGCTCCACGCTCATGAGCGACCGGATGTCGTTCTCCAAGTCCATGTGCCAGGCGGAGGCGTGGTTGTTTTTCTTATAGGTGGCGCCTGCCGGCAAGGGATAGAGTGAGGAGAGCTCATAAAAGCTCTCAGGCAGCGCGGAATAACCCAGGCTGATATAGAATCGCTCGGCCTGGCGCACCAGCCATTGCGGGTCCCTGCCGGCCAGGGCGGCGTCCAGATCCAGCCCCTCCACCTTAACCAGCTGCGTCCAGTCCTGGCCCCAGCGGTTAGGCAGCCAGTGAGCCGGCAGCAGGTCAGGCACAGGTTGAGCGTACTTTTGGGCCAGATGATAGCGGAAATAAGTGTGCAACTCACGATAGAGTGGCCGCAGTTCGCGGTTGAACTTGTCCATCAGCTCGATCATCTCGGCGGTAGTCAGGCCGTAGTCGCTGACCTGGTACTGAAAGTAATCGCTATAGCCCAGGCTTTGCACGGTGGCGTTGCGCAAGCGCACCAGGTTGCCCAGGCCCGCCTTAAGCCCCCGGCCCACTTCCTTGGAGGCTTCCCAGGCCGCCCGCCGCTCGTTGATGTCGTCCGACTCCCACAGCAGCCGGTCGAGATGGTTGGCGCTCACCGTCTGGCCG
>JADFMC010000040.1 GCA_022564085.1 Fidelibacterota bacterium
ATAAGCCCTGAAAATGTCCTTCCAGGTTACTATCCCCTTGATACGCCCCCGCTTGGTGACCACCGGCAGGCAGGATACATTATTCTCGATCAGGATGCGGGTCGCTTCACCGATGCCGGTTTTCATGCTTGCCGTGATAGGTTGGCGGCTGCAGATCTGATGGACGCGTTTCTCAAGGATGGCCCGGTCGCGGGGCAGCTCGTCCAATGTGCCCAGCCAGGGGCTTAGCGCTTTTAGCAGATCGCGATCGGACAACACGCCAAATAGCCGCTTCTCTTCCACAACCAGCAGGTGGTGAAATTTGACGTTATCAAATATTTCCTTTACGGTCTTGAGGGTGTCGTCCGGTCCAACCGTCACGACTGGAGTAGTCATAATTGAGCTGAGGGCCATATCTCACTCCATTTCTAAGGAACCAATCTATTATCAATGAAGGTGGGCTGAAATTTAATCTTAAATCCAGTCCGTCTGGATTCATAATACGACCTGAATAGTTAATTATGTTATCCATGCACCGGATTGCTCAGTCCCGCTTCTCAGTTTCGTCCTCACTTGGCGTCCCTTCGCCGAGCTCAGCGCAAGCCTTTGTGCCTTTGTGGTCACTCTTTCCTCTTTTCTGCTACTGCCAACTGCTTACTGCCAACTGCCAACTGCCCCTAACTTCCCCCCCTGCCCACAGCGTATGGAACGCACCTACGCACAGGCAAAGCAATAATTAAGGACAATTGATGCGCAAGAGCAACTTCCGGAATATCGCCATTATCGCCCATGTGGATCATGGCAAAACCACCCTGCTGGACGGCCTGCTGCGGCAGAGCGGCACCTTTCGCGAGAACCAGGAGGTAGCCGACCGGGTCATGGATTCCCTTGACCTGGAGCGCGAACGGGGGATCACTATCACGGCCAAGAATACCGCCATCTGGTACCACGAGGTGAAGATCAACATCGTGGACACGCCCGGGCACGCCGATTTCTCCGGCGAGGTGGAGCGCAGCCTGAACCTGGTGGACGGCGCCCTGCTGCTGGTGGACGCCAGCGAAGGCCCCCTGCCGCAAACCCGGTACGTCCTGAAAAAGGCGTTGGCCAAAGACCTCCCCATTATCCTGGTGATCAACAAGATCGACCGCGGCGACGCCCGCATCGAGGCTGTGGTCAATGAGGTCTACGACCTGTTTATCGATCTCGATGCCACCGACGAGCAGATCGAGTTCCCCATCGTATATACCAATGCCAAGGCCGGGCTGGCCCACAACGAAATCGGTGATGGCTACACCGATCTGACCCCCCTGTTCGAGGCGATCCTGGCAAAAATACCCGGCCCGGTGGCCAACGATGACCATGTGCCCCAACTGCTGGTGACCAACCTCGACCATGACCGCTTTATGGGGCAGATCGCCATCGGCCGGCTGAATAATGGCGTATTGCAGTTGAAGCGCACCTACAGTCTATGTGGCGCTGGTGGCGCCACTCGCAGCATCAAATTTTCGGCCCTGTACACCTTTGCCGGCTTGCAGAAAGTGCAGGTGGAGGAGTTGGAAGCCGGTGATATTATCGCCGTGGCGGGTGTGGATAATATCGTCATCGGTGACACTATTTCGTCGGAGGACGATCCCCAGCCGCTGCCCCGCATCGAGGTGGATGCGCCCACGGTATCCATGCTGTTCAACGTCAACAACAGCCCCACCGCCGGTAAGGAAGGCAAGTACCTCACCTCGCGCCAACTGGGCGACCGGCTGCAGGCCGAGGTGCTCACCAACGTCTCCTTAAAGGTCAACCTCACGGAGCGCACCGACGTCTTCGAAGTGTGTGGCCGGGGCGAACTGCAGATGGCCATACTGATCGAAACCATGCGCCGTGAAGGCTACGAGTTCACCGTCTCCAAACCGCACGTCATCACCCGGGAGGAAAACGGCAAGGTCATGGAACCGATGGAGCATCTATTCCTGGACATCCCCGAGGAGCACATAGGCGTCATCACCGAAAAGCTCTCCCAGCGCAAGGGCCGCATGACCAATATGCAGAACCACGGCCACGGCCGGGTCAATATGGAATTCTCCATCCCCTCGCGAGGCCTCATCGGCTTTCGCAGCCAGTTCATGACCGATACCAAGGGCGCCGGCATCATGAACAAGTTATTCGACGGCTATGCCCCCTGGTTTGGCCCCATCCCCCAACGGGTGAGCGGGGCGCTGGTGGCCGACCGCGCCGGCAAGGTCACCACCTACGCCTGCCTCGGTATGGTGGACCGGGGCGAGCTGTTTGTGGAGGTGGGCACCGAGGTCTATGCCGGCATGATCATCGGCGGCCGCAACCGCACCGACGACCTGACGGTGAATATCACCCGGGAGAAAAAGCTCACCAACATGCGCGCCGCCAGCTCCGATTTTACGGTGACCCTGCGCACACCGCGCCTGCTGACCCTCGATCAATCACTGGAGTTCATCGCCGAAGACGAACTGGTGGAGGTGACCCCCGGCAACATCCGCCTGCGCAAGATGGAACTGGACGCGGGCAAACGCCTCTCGGCCCACAGAAAAGCGAAGCGCGGGTAGACCATACGGGTCTGATTTTCCGGGCAGGAAACTAAATAAATCGGGATTACCCTGGCCTGTCCGCCTCTGGCCTCCAGGCGACTTGGCAGGGGGATTTTTAGATTGTAGAGTTTCGATTAAACATTGGGGGGACCGGCGGATCGCTGAGGACTGATGGCAGACCGCTTCCTTCCGCCTCTTTCTGAATAGTGAGAAACAGTTCCGGTTCCGGCTTCCGCACTTGGCGTACCCCTCGGTAATCTCGGGGCATGCTTTGCGCCCTTTCGGCCCTTCGGTAAGGCCCAGGACAGGCTCCGCTCAGGGCAACTTGGGCGCTTACTCTTTCCTCTTCCCTGCCACTGCCAACTGTTGGAGCGTAGCGGAAATCCCGCCAACGGCGGGGCCAACTGCCACTGCGGTAATGTGGAAAATGCAACGCTGACCGCTCACCCGGAGCCGGTTGGATCAGGCTCAGGCGAAACCGCTGCCGGCGGGTGCGTGGCACCCACCGCTAGCCTGGCGGGCATCATGGCTGCCCAGGACGGCGACCCGCATACTGAGCAGCTTCTCCGCCTGGTGTTCCAGGCATGCCGGGCACTCGATTTCGTCGGCGTGGGTGCGGCTGGAGGTCACCAGTGCGCTGAAGGTTCGCCCGCAGGCCCGGCAGTGATATTCGTAAATCGGCACAATTACTCCTTAAGGTCTTGGGTAGGCTCGGTGGCCACGGGCAGTCGGTTCCAGGCCCGCATCCCACCGGAGATATTGACCGCCTCAAACTGATGTTCCCGTAAAATGCGGGTGGCGGTCTTCGAACGGTTGCCGCTGCGGCAGATGACGTAAATAGGCTGACCCTTTAGGCTGTCGAGCTCGGCCAACCGCTGGTCGAGCACCTGCACCGGTATCAGCCGGGCGCCGTCAATGTGGCCCAACGGACCGGTGAACTCCGCCGCTGTCCGCACATCCAGTACTACCGCCTGCTGGTTGGCCATCAAGGTGTCGCGCAGGGCGGCCGCGGTGATGGTGGGTATTGAGCCGGCGTCGGCAGCATTGCCATTCGTCCCCTGCGCCAGGATCAGCTGGAACAGCCCCATCATCGATAACACTAAAGTCTTCGTTTTGCTAACCATAATTTTCACCGGCCTTCAAATGGCATCGATGGCCCGGCGCAGACCGGCGCCCACCTCGGTGGCCAGGTCGGCCAACTCCTGGTTGTCGATCACCGTGAACATTACCTGAGCATCGATGGCGGCTACCCGTACGCTGCCGTCGTCATTGGCCGAAACAGTGACGTTGCAGGGCAATAGCAGCCCTACCTCAGGATGGATTGATAAGGCCTTCAGAGCGCTGGACGGCTGGCAGGCCCCCAAAATCTTGTAGGGCCTGAAGTCGGCGTCCAACTTCTTCTTCAAGGTAGCTTGCACGTCGATCTCGGTCAGCACGCCGAATCCCTCAGCGGCCAGCGTTTCCCGCACCCGCTCCTCGGCTGCGGCCATGGTCAGATCCAGATCACGATGATATCCTATAGACATAGCTTCAATTTCCATCTCGTTTAACGGTTAGATACCCGCAATTTGGCAAAGGTTACAGGTTAGCGCTAGCAAATTTAAGGGGCGGACGGGGGCAATTTAGTTACCAGATGGGCTTACAATCCTTCAGCAGGGGTAACAGATCTTTCCCAAGGCGCTGGCCAACGCAATAGTAGGCGGAAGTGCCCTGGGAACGACGGCTGATTAAACCGGCATCGAAAAGCGTTTTTAAATGATTACTGGTGGAGGCCTGGGATACCTGAATCCAGCGTTGAATGGTGGTCACATCGGCTTCCTGCTTTTCGAGCAGGAAAAGAATTTCCAACCGGGCAGGATGTCCCAGAGCGCGCAGTACACTGGCTGCTCGATTAAAGTCGCGAGGTTTTCCGCGGTATCGTTTGTCCTTGATCACATGTCTAAATTAATAGAGCAACGTAGTCAAAAGCAATACTAGTATTGCCTTCATGGTCTTGAAAGATACTATTTGCTAGTATAAGGTGACGGTTAAACCCGTCAGTGGGCAGTGCGAAGCGGCAGCCGGCTGGTCAGAACGGCCAGAGGCGGGGAATCAGTAGAACGCCCAGCAACCAGAACAGCACGTTAGGCGCTAGACCGAAGCGCATATAGTCGCTGAAACGATAGCTCCCGGGACCGTACACCATCAGGTTGGTCTGATAGGACATGGGGGTCATGAAGGCGGCGGATGAGGCGAAGGCCACCGCCATCAGCAAGGGCCGGGCATCCACCTGCAATGCGCCCGCCATGCTGATAGCCACCGGCGCCAGGATAATGGCCGTGGCATTGTTGGAAACCATCTGGGTGAGTATCGCCGTTGCCAGGTATAGCAGCGCCAGGGCCGCAATGGGAATCCACTCCACGGGAAACAGGTATGCCAGGCTCGTCATCCCGGTGGCGACGTAACTGGCGGCGCCGGTCTGGGTCATGGCGTACCCCACCGGGACAAAAGCCGCGATCAGGAACAGCACCGACCAGTCCACTGAGCGGTAGACCTCGCGCATTTCCACTACCCGCAGCAGCAACAGGACCACCACTGCAACTACTGCCCCCTGCAAGATATCCACTACCTCAGCGGCTACCAAAACTACCAGTACCGGTATAATCAGCACAGCTACCCACCACAGCCGTTCGCGGACCAGTTTCGCGTCCACTTCCGAAATGATGATCAAATCCTCGGAACGCCGTAGATCGTTCAACCGCTCCCGCGGGGCCAGCATCAGAAGGGTATCAGCTACCCGCAACGGGATGTGCGCGATCTTGGTCCGCATGATGGAGGCATGGTGCCGCACCGCCAAAACAAAGGCTCCGTAATGCCGTCGAAAATCGATCTCCCGTAAGGTCTTCCCGATCAGCGGGCTGGTCGGGGCCACCAACCCCTCCGCCAAAACCTGATCCGCTGAGGCCAACTCCTCGTCGCTGAGCTTGATGTCGGTGAGCAGCTGCACTCCTTGTTCTTTTCGCAGCCGCATAATATCGTCCACTATCCCCCGACCGATCAATATATCCCCGGCCTGCAACTGTATATTGCGAATGTTTTCGTCATACCGCTCACCCCCACGAATAATGGCCAGTATAGTGATGTCGTAGTGCTGGTTAATCCCCACTTCTTTGGCGCTGCGTCCCACCAGCGGCGAACCCTCATTCACCCGCAGCTCCGTGAGGTAGGTACCCATGTGATATTTGTGGGTCAGGGAGCTGATTACCGCCCGGGAGGGCAGCAGCCGGCGGGCGAATAGCAGGATATAGGCCAATCCTACCACCAGGTATACCCATCCCAACCGGGCGAACTCGAACATCCCCAACGGGGGCTGGCCGCTCTCGATGGCAATAGCATTAACGATCAGGTTGGTGGAGGTCCCCACCAGGGTCAGTGTGCCCCCCACGATGGCGGCGTACGACAGGGGCAGTAGGATTTTGCTGGGGCTTATCCGGAAGCGCCGGCTGAGCTGGATTGCCAGGGGCATAAACATGGCCACCACCGCCGTGTTGCTCAGAAATGCGGATAACAGGCTGACGGCCACCAGCATGATGGCCACCCCGAACCATTGCTTGTCGCCCACCATGTCCCCCAGCTGCCGGGCGGCCACATCCAGCAAGCCGGTCTTGGTCAAAGCGTGGCTGAGTACAAACAGAGCCCCGATAGTCACCACGGCCGGATTGCTGAGTCCGGACAGGGCCTGTTCCACGTCTATCAACCCCACCACCAACAGGATGGTCGTCAGCCCGATGGCCGTCACCTCAATGGGCAGCAGCTCCTTGACAAACACCACCAGGGCGCCGGCTATCAGCAATAGCACAAAGGCGATTTCCCAGGTCATTTGCGCGGGTCGCGGTTCTGGTGACGGCCATCACCCGGGCCAGCCGGCCGTCGTCTGTTAGGTCTAGTCCAGGTCCGCATTCACAAATCCCGACAGGAATTTAGGATAGAAATAAGTTGATTTGGGTGGCAGTACCGCCTGCCGGTCGGCCAGGTCAAACAGTCTCTGTACAGACACCGGGCGCAACAAAAAGGCCCACTGGCCCTGCTCCGCCGCCTCCCTGACGGCGGCCTCAGCCTGGTGGTGGTAGCTGTATCCCCGGGGCTCGCCGGGCTGGGTCGCCGCCTCCAACTGGGGTAGGAGCGCCTCGTGCAGCACGGCCACCTCTCCCCGGCTGGCCGCCACCTCCCCCGCCGGGCTGGTCGCGGCCCAACCGATCTGAAAACACTTCTTTTCTACTGGCGCCACAGCCACAATGCCCGAGGTGGAATTGTTATTTCGCAGCTGGGCATAGAGCTCCTGCCAGCGGGACCAGTCGTGGGCGGCCACCTCAAAATGATCCGCCAAGGTTTCCTGCAATCGGGCCGCCTCAACCGGCGCCGTCGTCACCCGATGGGTCGGCAGCACGGCTAGTCCCGGGTCGCTGCCCGGCACCAGGGTCATCAGGGCCGTGCCGCTGTAGCCCCGCCGCTCATAGTAGGTCCTGGTAGTCTCATAACGATGGTGCCCATCAGCCATGGTAATGGTCAACCCGGCCAGGGCATCCTTGAGGCGCTGAATCACCGCCGGCTCACCGATCCGGTAAAGCCGCGAGACCTGCCCCTGATCATAGCCGGCAGTCCGGCATGGTTCCGCCTGGGTTGCCTCCGCCAATAACTCCCGGATGTCACCGCCCTGGTCCGGAAAGATACCGAACATCTGGCTGAACTGGGCGCCGGTGGCCTCGAATAGCGCCAGCCGGTCCGCCTTGGGGCCTGCCTGCGTCAGTTCGTGCCGCATCACCCCGCCCGGCTGGTAGGGACCACAGGTCACCTTGGCCACCAGGGCCCGGCGCGTGAAGGGCTGGCCGTCGATGGTAAACTCCTGCTCCCAGATATACAGCCCCTTGTGCCGATCCACCTGCAATATTCCTTTATCACGCCAGCGGCGGTACAAGCGGGCCGCCTGCTGGTAGCGATCATGGCCCTCACCAGCTTCGGGCAGGATCAGCCGCACTATGTTATGGGGAGAGCGTTCCAGCAGCTCCTTGCGCCCCTCCACCGGGATTACATCGTAGGGCGGCGCAACAAATTGTGTGACGTCGCCGGCCTTCTCCGGGCGGAACAAAACCGCTGCCAGGGTGTGGATTATCGCCATTGAGGTTGCCAGGTCATTTCGCTGGGATAACTTACCCTGCCAGGGCCCCGGATGAAAGTAAGGCCCTGATTCCCTGCCCCAGAATATCGGTTGACTGCCAACCACCTGCGTTGGGTAACTTTATACACTGGGGCGCCCAGTTATTCCGTAAGAACCGGGGAAAGACAGATCAACTTGAAGCACGCCAAGTCCCTTCTGGATACAGAACTGATCACCCGATCCGGGGTCTATGACGTTTGGATCGGCCGGTTTTAATATATCAATACGGCGAGAGACTATCCCCCTTTTGGCGGCCTGCACGGCGCGCAGAGGTAGATTCTGCCTATGACTAAAGAGCAGGCCATCACGCTCTTGAAACTAGCCGGCATTATCCTGTGCCTCTACCTGTTCATAGTCGGTATCGGGGCCATGGGACATTCGTTCAAGCTGTTCGGTAAGGAGTTCTCTGAGAAGATTCTGACCACTACCTCCTCCCCCTTGATCGGCCTCTTTATCGGCGTGCTGGCGACCTCACTGGTGCAGAGTTCATCTACCACCACCTCAATTATAGTGGGCCTGGTAGCCGGCGGCGCCGTCTCCATCGAGGGGGCCATCCCCATGGTCATGGGCGCCAATGTGGGGACTACCATCACCAATACGCTGGTATCCATGGGCCATATCACCAGGCGGGTGGAATTCCGCCGGGCCTTCGCCGCGGCCACTGTGCACGATTTTTTCAATCTTATCACGCTGGTAGTGCTGCTGCCACTCCAATTATATACTCAGTTTCTTTCCAGGGCGTCCGTTGCCCTGGCGAACCTGTTTGCCGACATCGGCGGCTTAAAACTGGGCAGTCCCCTCAAGGCGGCTACCAAGCCTGCCATCCATCTGCTTTCCCAGCTGGTCAATGACCAGCCGGTGTTGCTGCTGATAGCGGCCCTGCTGCTCACATTCGCCATGCTGGCCGGGATCGTCAAATTGCTGCGCAGCATGGTGCTTGAGAGGGTGGAGGCCTTCTTTGACCAGCACCTGTTCAGCACCATCCCCCGGGCTTTGATCTTCGGCGTGCTGCTCACGGCCACCGTCCAGAGCAGCTCCATAACCACTTCGCTGGTTATTCCCCTGGTGGGCGCCGGACTGCTGTCAATCCGCCAGGTGCTCCCGTATACCATGGGGGCCAACGTGGGCACCACCATCACCGCCATGCTGGCGGCCCTCTCCACCGCCAATGTGGCCGCCATCTCCGTCGCTTTCGCCCACTTGCTGTTTAACATCAGCGGCATAGTCTTGATTCTTCCCTTCGAACGGATGCGGCGGATCCCCATATTTCTGGCAGAGGGATTGGCTGAAATATCGATCCGTAACCGGTTGATCCCCTTTGTGTTTGTGGGATTAGTGTTTTTTGTAATTCCCCTGAGCTTAATTTTCCTGACGAGGTAGAACCATGTGGAAAACTTTCATATCAGCCATACGTTCAGAAGATAACCTATATGTCCAGGCCCTAAAGGAGTCTTATTCCATGTTGGACCTGGACCTGACCATGTATGAAGCGTCCGTGGAATCGCTGCGCCACTCCGACAGCGGTGAGATGGATATTGACGTCTATGCGTTGGACAAGCAGATCAACGAATATGAGCGGGATGTGCGCAAGAAGATCATGACCCATCTATCGGTTACCGGCGCCCGGGACCTGGCGCCCGGACTGGTGCTGGTGAGCGTGGTCATCGACATCGAGCGCATCGGCGATTACACCAAGAATATCTGCGACATGGCCCGCAACCATCCCAAAAAGCTGGATGCCACACCCCTGGAAGAGCAGCTCCAGGAGGTGGAAGCCGGGGTCAGCGACATCTTCCGGCATATGATCGCGGCCTTTAAAAGCAGCGACGAAGAGAGCGCCAAGCAGATCATGAGCGACTATAAAGAGACCATCTCCGGTAGTTGCGACCAGATCACCAATAAGATCGTCTCGGGGAAGGTGGAGATGACCCCCTCCGCCGATGCCGCCGCCGTGGCGCTCTACGCCCGCTACCTCAAGCGCATCGCGGCCCACTCGCGCAACATCATCACCAGCGTGGTCAATCCCTTCGACCGCATCGGCTATAAGTACCAGGAGAGCGATTAAGGTTACGGCGCCATTGGGGCCGGGTGCTACTCATCCGCCTCTGCCACGAACCGCTCGAACGCTTTCCAGATCTCATCCCGCACCCGCCGGAACACAGCCAGCACCTCAGCGTCCGTGCCGAAAGCCTCCGCCGGGTCATCGAAGCCCATGTGCAAGCGCTGTTTCACCTGGCCCGTAAACTGCGGGCAGGTCTCGTTGGCATGGTCGCAGACCGTGATGACGTAATCGAAGGTCTGGTCCAAAAATTCTTCCACCGCCCTGGGCCTGGCGGCTGACAGGTCGATTCCCGTCTCTCGCATTACCTTGATAGCCAGCGGATGCACCCCGTCGGCCGGGAAGGTACCCGCCGAATGCACTCCCCACTCCGGCCGCAATCGCTGGACGAAGGCCGCTGCCATCTGGGAGCGGCAGGAGTTACCGGTGCAGAGGATCAGGAGGCGCATGGGGGAATTTACTCGATGCTGGATGCTGGATACTAGATGCTGGATACTCGATACTGGATATTGGATGTTGGATGGGACATAGCCAACGGCGGGGGAGCATAGTCGAAGGGGAAGGGTTTTCTCCAACAGCCCATT
>JADFMC010000362.1 GCA_022564085.1 Fidelibacterota bacterium
TCAACAATATTAAGCACATCCTCGAAAGTCACCGGTTCGAAGTACAACCGGTCCACCATATCAAAGTCCGTCGAGACTGTTTCCGGGTTGCAGTTGACCATAATAGTCCGGTAGCCTAAGTCCCTCAGGCCAAAAACCGCCTGGACGCAACAGTAGTCGAACTCAATACCTTGGCCGATTCTATTGGGGCCGCCACCCAGGATCATAACCTTATCGCCCGCTAGCGGTTGCAGCTCATCCTCTTCCTCGTAGGTCGAATAGCAGTAAGGAGTCTTGGCCGTGAATTCCGCCGCGCAACTGTCCACCAATTTGTAGGTCGGCCGCACCCCGTTCTGTTCTCGCCAAGTCCTGATTTCTTTTTCGGTCTTGCCGGCCCGGCGCCCTATCTGGCGGTCTGAAAAGCCCAGTTGCTTATAGGTTCGCAATTTGTCCGCCGTCACCTTGACCTGCCCGGCCAGGGCCAATTGTTCGATTTGTCGCAGGAACCAACGGTCGATGCCCGTCAATTCATATACCTGGTCCAAGGTCTGCCCCTCTAAAAAGGCCTGGCGAACCTTCAACAACCTGAATGCCGTCGGATAGCGGATTTTGCTCATGTCCAGGGTCCGGGCCCGGCTGAGCGCCGGGTTACCCTCAACCGGTGGTTTCGGTTCCAGGCCATCCAGACCAACTTCCAGGGAGCGAAAGGCCTTCTGCAGCGACTCCTGGAAGGTGCGGCCGATAGCCATCACCTCTCCCACCGACTGCATCTGTATCCCCAGATGGCCGGAAGCGGACTGGAATTTCTCAAAGTCGAAGCGCGGTACTTTAGTCACCACATAATCGATTACCGGCTCAAACGCGGCCGTGGTTTTACCGGTGATTTCGTTGGGCAATTCATCCAGAGTATAGCCCACTGCCAGCTTGGCGGCCACTTTGGCAATGGGGTACCCTGTGGCTTTGGAAGCCAGGGCGGACGATCGGCTGACCCGGGGATTCATCTCGATGATCACCATGCGGCCGGTGTCGGGATGCACGGCAAATTGGACGTTGGAACCACCGGTGTCTACCCCGATTGTGCGGATACAGGCGATGGCCCAATCACGCATCTGCTGGTATTCCCGGTCCGACAGAGTCATGGCGGGGGCCACCGTGACCGAATCACCGGTGTGCACTCCCATGGGGTCAATATTCTCGATAGTACATATAATAATCACGTTGTCGGCCTGATCGCGGATCACTTCCAGCTCGAACTCTTTCCATCCCAGCAACGACTCCTCAACCAGAATTTCCGAGATGGGACTCTCACGCAGGCCGTTCTCCGCCAACTGCTCATATTCTTCATGGTTATAGGCCATGGAACCGCCGCTGCCGCCCAGGGTAAATGCCGGCCGGATAATTACCGGGAAATCCGTCACCGAGATCAGCTCTTTTGCGGCCTCCAGTGAACGGGCAAACCCTCCTTGGGGGGTACTTATCCCGGCGCTATCCATGGCAGCTTTGAACTGTTTGCGATCCTCCGCCTTATTGATGGCTTCCACGCTGGCGCCAATCAGCTCCACTCCGTGATCTGCCAGCACACCGCTACGGGACAGTTCCATGGCCAGATTCAATGCGGTCTGGCCACCCACGGTAGGCAATATGGCGTCCGGCTGTTCACGGCGGATAATGGCCTCAAGATATTCTGCTGTAAGTGGCTCAAGGTAGGTAGAGTCGGCCAAATCGGGATCGGTCATGATAGTAGCCGGGTTGGAGTTCACCAGAATCACCCGGTAGCCTTCTTCCTTTAAGGCCCGCACAGCCTGGGTACCTGAGTAATCGAACTCCCCGGCCTGGCCGATAATGATCGGCCCGGCGCCAATAATCAGAATCGACTTTAAATCTTTACGCCTTGGCATTTAGCTGTGGTCTTTCATCATCTGGGTGAACTCGGCGAACAGATACCGCGAGTCATGGGGACCGGGGCTCGCCTCCGGGTGGTATTGGACTGAGAAGGCCGGTTTATCCCGCACGCGCAGACCTTCTAAGGTGCCGTCGCTCAGGTTGATGTGGGAGGCTTCCACACCTGCCGGCAACGAGTCCAGTTCTACGGCGAAACCGTGGTTCTGGCTGGTGATCTCTATCCGGCCGGTAGCGAGATTCTTCACCGGGTGGTTCAGCCCCCGATGGCCGAACTTGAGCTTGAAAGTGCTGGCCCCCAGAGCCAGGGCCAAAATCTGGTGACCCAGGCGGATACCGAAT
>JADFMC010000363.1 GCA_022564085.1 Fidelibacterota bacterium
CAATATCCCCACCCCCGAAACAGCCCTGGCCTACTTGGGCACCTGTCTGCTGGAGGGCACCAACATCTCCGAGGGCCGGGGCACCCACGAGCCGTTCCTGATCTGTGGCGCGCCGTGGATCGAGGGGGCCAGCCTGGCCGAGCAGCTGAACCGCCGGCAGTTGCCGGGGGTGGAGTTTGAGGAGCACAATTTTACCCCCAAGTCGATAATAGGAATGTCGGTGGACCCCAAGTATCGGGATCAGGATTGTGGCGGGGTGCGAATAAAAATCGTGGACCGGGCGGAATACGAACCACTCTACACGGCTACGGTGCTGCTGCACGTGATCCGGGAATCGTACCCCCGGCAGTTCGAATGGCGTGAGCGGCACATAGACCGGCTGTGGGGCTCGGACGCCCTGCGGCGCTATATCGATCAGGGCCGCAACATCCAGGCTTTGCCATCCACCTACAGCGCAGACCGGGACGCCTTCTATAGCCTGCGGAAACAATACCTGATATACGACCACTGAGCGCCCCGGTTAAGTGCGGCCACAGATGGGATCCGTGTCGTCTGCGAACCTGGGATTGGTCCATCGCACCTGGCGTCATTAACGATTCCAGGGCAGCCGGCCTAAACCGAACATGAAGGACCATGTCCACAAGTGGAACGAGATCGAAGGTGACGCCGAATGATATTCCGGGCAGTGAAATCATCCACTATCCTACGGCCGATAGGCGGAGCCGCGCTTGCCATTTCGAAGAGCTTAGAGTCTTCCATCTTCTGCCACAGTGAGGGGGGCCCCTGGTGCAGTGGGAGCTCTCCCGAAAATTGAATATGCGAGCCTGTAACCCACTGTTTTATCGAGAGATGTATAAAATGACAAGTGGAGGAAACTGTTTTTCTATAAGGGTTTCTCTGGCCAGGGAAAACGTCTCAGCCGGGAAACCTCACCCCCGTCCTGCGGCCGTCCCCTCTCCGTTAGACGGAGAGGGGCTTCGCGAAGCGAAGGGGAGAGGTTCAAAACGGAACGTAGCCCCATGCCATTAGTAGAAGAAAAGGTCTAATAATTCGGGGGAACTCCTGCAGGCGCCGCAGTTGACTAAACAGCGCCGGATAGTCTGGTCACTGCTATTATTATGTGCATTCTCACCTGTTGCGATTCTCCGGGGAGCGGTCGCTGTGGATGCGGCCAAATCCACCAAGCCCTATCGCATCGGCTTCCTCCCCTTTGCCAGTTACAATGACGATCAAGGGCTGGCCTATGGGTTTGTCCTGCAATTGGACGACCAGCGCGTGGGGGAGTTCACCCCCTATTACCTGTCCCACCGTCTCACAATCACACGCACCACCCGGGGCATCGGTGATTACAACTATCGCCTGGACAGCAAATATCTCCTGCCGGCAGAGTTGCGCCTGACCCTCGGGTCAGCTCCTATACCAGCCTTTTCGAGCCCTACCACGGTCCCGGCGGCGCCCGGACCGATTACGATGAGGCCTTTATCGACGAAAGTTCGGCCAATTATCGGGTCCGGTTTTATTACATGTATGCAAAGCGATATCTGAAAGTGAGTACCCTGGTGCAAGGGCGGCTCAAGGGCGATAAGTTCCGTTGGCTGGCGGGCGTGGTTTTAATCTCCACCCAAGTCGATTCCATCGATTATGACGATTATGACGGCGACGATCCGGGCCGCCAGAGCTTGCTGGCCAAGCACTGGAATTCTTATGGCGCAGCCGTGGATGGCGGCCGGGAGAACGGCCTGGTCGGCGGCCTGGTATGGGACAGCTGGGACCACGAAGCGTCACCCCAACGGAGATTATGGTCGGAACTGTTGGCCCGGTGGGTACTGTGGCAACGGGCGGTGGGGCGGCAATTATTCTATAGCAACTGGGAGTTACGCTACCGGATCAGTCAGCTTTTCAGATCTGGTTACCTGGCTGCCAGCGCCTTTTATGACCTGGGCCGGACATTCGATCCGGTAGACGACCGCGATCTTCCAGACCGCAGGCCGGGGTCAGACAGTTGGCATCAGGGCGTCGGCGCCGGCCTGCGCATAGCGGTGAATAAAACATTTATCCTGGCCCTGGACCTGGGCTGGCCCCGTGATCCCGACCTGGATGGGCAGGAGGTCAAGGTCTATATGGGGCTGGACTGGCTTTTTTAATACACCGGCATAGCGCAAGGGGGGATTATGACCATAGCAGGCAACAATAATAAACGGGCGGTATTCGCCTGGTC
>JADFMC010000364.1 GCA_022564085.1 Fidelibacterota bacterium
TGGGGACGGATGCGCTCAGGGGACGCATTTTCCAGCATTCCTCGCCCGAAGCCGGGGTCCTCTTCAAATGGTACTTTGCCACTATCCCGCTACTGATCCTGACCCAGGTGCTGGCGGGCGCCAGCCAGGGTTTAAAGGTACTCAAACATAGAGCCCTGGTCTTAAATATTATCCCCGCAACTGTGTTGTGTTTCGGCTTTCTGGGGATGTTCTTCTGGGCTTCACCCCTGGAGTCATTAGTGGTGCCCTACCTGGCCTCACAGATAGTGGCCTTCGGTGCGGCCGTATGGTTCATCAGGCAACTCATGCCGCGAGAGGACCACCGGGCGGCTCAACCTCCACCGGGTCTGTTAAAGTTCTCGCTGCCTTTGATGTTCGCTTCCCTGATCGGTATCCTGATTCACTGGAGCGACATTCTCATGTTGGGAATACTCACCGACACCGGGACAGTGGGACTATATCAACCCGCCGCCCGGACTGCGGGATTAATAGTCGTTTTTACGACGTCCTTAAGTGGAATCTGGGCACCCATCGTCTCGGGCCTTGACAGCCAAAATGAGCACCACCGGATTGCCGTACTGCTGCGGTTGATAACCCGCTGGAGTATCGCTATCGCCTGGCCTTCGTTCCTGTTTCTGATGCTTTACGGCTCGAAGGTAATGTTGCTGTTCGGTGCGGAATTTCTAGCCGTGGTACCGGCACTTCAAGTGCTGGCACTGGGACAATTGGTGACCGTATTTGCATTGGGGAGCGCTAACGTCCTGATAATGACCGGCCACCCAAAAATAGCCATGATAAACAATACCTTGACTTTAACCATCAATGTAGTGGCCAACCTGGTGCTGATCCCGCGGATGGGGGTTATGGGGGCGGCGCTGGGCAGCTTGATTGCCTTAAGCGTGCTGGCGGTGGCCCGCCTGGTGGAAGTGCTGGTTATCCATCGGCTGCATCCCTTCGCTGTTCACCAATTGAAGCCGTTGGTGGCCGGGCTGGGAGCCCTGGTGGTTGGGATGGCCCTAAATCGAGTAATTTATAATTGGCATACCATCATTGTCCTGCTGGTGGCCGTCCTGGTCTTTACCGGCGTATATTTTAGCTTGCTGTATGCACTGAGACTGGAGCCGGAAGACCGGGAGGTACTACGAGCCTTCCGGAGAAAATTCAAAAGGTGGCGATCTTGAAAAACTGGTTGGATACCGTGAATCAACCACGGTTGCTAATACTATTATTCTGCTTGATGCTCCCGGCAGGATTATACCATCAGGTCCTGATCGGGGGTCATATCTTTGGCGGGCCGGATTCACTGAACCCGTCGGCATTTGGGCAAGGTTTGCGGGCCGTGAAAGCCCTGACCGGGGAAGAGCCGGCCTGGCTATCTACTATTTTCTCAGGGATGCCCCGTTATCATTCCTTCACCAACATTTCGCAACTTTATTTTCCGGTTATCATCGGCAGAATTATCGTTGCGATAGGGCTACCGGGCTTTTGGTTCTTTATCCTGCACCTCTTTTTTGGGGGTGCCGGTTGCTATCTATTGGTGAGGTACTTGAACTGTTCCTTTGCCGCCGGTCTACTCGCCGGCCTCGGTTTTATGCTGATGCCGTACATCAATTCCATGTTGGTGCATGGTCACGGCAGCCAGATGATGACGTTATCATATCTGCCGTGGGTCATATACGCCCAGTTGCGCCTGTTTGACCGGGGCACCGTTGCCGGCGCGGCCCTGCTGGCGCTGTTGGTGGGGCTGCAATTGCAACGCGGCCATGCCCAGATTGCTTACTACACCCTGATGCTGGTCGGGCTGTTGTTCGTGGTGCAGGTGGTAAAGGGGTGGCGTGACCCGCAACAGTCCCAGGCCGCCACTATCCGGTTTGTGCTGTTTTTTGCAGCGGCCATGACTGTGGGCCTGGCGCTGGCGGCGGCCTTGCTGATCCCGGTGCAGAACTATATACCCTACAGCATTCGCGGGGGCCGGGCCGGGGGCAGCACCGGTTTTGAGTACGCCACCATGTGGTCCTTCAGTTTCGGCGAGACCATGACCTTCATACTGCCATCGTTCTACGGCTTTGGCGGTGTCACCTACTGGGGAGATATGCCTTTCACCGATTACCCCAATTACATGGGCGTCATTCTGCTGGCCCTGGCGGTTTGGACGGTGGCGATCAAGCGCACCTGGCTGACCTGGACCTTGGCAGCGGCCGGTTGCCTGGCATATCT
>JADFMC010000041.1 GCA_022564085.1 Fidelibacterota bacterium
TAAGGGCTAACCCTCCTCGAATACCGCCACCTCTGCCAGCGACTTGCGCCTCAGGTCCGGCACCATGCAATCCTCCGCCGGGTAGCCCACCGGCAAAAGCGCGAACGGCTTTTCGTTGGCCGGGCGCCCCAGTATCTCCGCCAGAAATCCCATGGGGCTGGGAGTGTGGGTCAGGCACACCAGCCCGGCCCGGTGCACGGCGGTGATGAACAGGCCCACCGCGATCCCCACCGATTCCGTCACATAGTAGTTCTTACCCCGTTCCCCGGAATCAAGTAGCTGGTAGGTGTGCTGGAGGATTACTATCAGCCAGGGCGCGATTTCCAGATACGGTTTCCGCCAACCGGTCTCCAGTGGTCTTAGAGCCTCCAGCCACTCGGGAGACATGCGATGCTCATAGTTCTCTCGCTCCTCTTCCTCCGCCGCCCGGCGGATTTCACCTTTCAGGCGCGGGTTGGATATGGCCACGAAGGTCCACGGCTGGCGGTGAGCTCCCGAAGGCGCGCTGGAGGCGGCCCGGATCAGGTTCTCGATCACTTCCCGGGATACGGGCCGGTCGCTGAAGTGGCGCACCGATCGCCGCCGGTCCATTTGGTCATAAAACCTCCGCGAGCGCTCAAGGCATTCGGCAGGTTCCACGGGTGTATATTTCAAGGGGACGAACCCGGTCCGCTGATCATCATCCAACGGCCGCTCATGGGGTGGACTAGCCATAATTATCCTTCCGGCTTGGTTTTCGCAGTGCCATGATAAGCCTACTGATCTGGGTCCGTCAAGGCCGTAGGCTAAAGCTTGCATCCGGTATTGCTTAGGGATAATCTTAGCGGGCGGCCAATGCGCACTATTCCGGCACTCAAACGTTACCTGATTTTAACCTGGTCGGCACTATTGCTGGCTGCTGAGCCGCTGTCGGCCGGCAGCAGCTCCCCGGCCCCGGCTGTGGATGTGGCCGGCGATCAGCAGGAGCCCAGGGAAAAACGGCGGCGCCGTCGTAAACGGCCCTCGGCAACTGCCGATACCACTAATAAGGCCGTTGACTCACAGAGGCCCCGCCGGCGACGGCCACCCAGGACGCAATCCCGATCCCGCCAACCTCGCAAGCCTCCCGTACAGCCGCAGGCCAAGGTCTATACCGAGACCGAGCTGCGGGACATGACTGCCAAGATCACCGCGCTGAACAAACAGTTGGCTACCCTGAACCGCCGCACCGCCCGCCGGCTGGCGCACCTGGCCCCAGAGGACAGCGTCCCCATGAGTCAGCGCTTCCGTTTCGCAGGCGAGTATGAGCGGGTACAGGAACTGGAGCGCCGGGCCGCTGAGAATCCCAACGACCAGTTAACGCAGGTGGCGTTGGCGGATATCCAGGCCCGTAACCATAAGTACCGCTCGGCTGAGGAGTACCTGCAACGGGCGCTGGCGGCCGAGCCGCTGAATCAGCAGCTGCTATTCGATCTGGGCCGGTTGCATTTGCAGGCCGGCAGCACCGTCCGGGCCTGGTCAACTTTCCAGGAAATCATTTACCTCAACCCGGAAAGCTATGCCGCCCGTCTGGCCCAGGGCGAAGTACGGGAAGCAGAGGGGGACTTTACCGGCGCCATGGCCATCTACCGGCAGGTGGAGGAACGATTCGGGCCGCTGGCCGAAGTATATTACCACCGTAGCATCAACCTGGTGCAGCGGGGCAGCCTGGGCGAAGCGGTTACCGTGGCCCGGGCCGGCCTGGAACAATACCCCGATCATGCCGCGCTGTTCTATGCCCGGGGGCGGGCTTACGCCGGCCTGGGGATGCTGGACCGGGCCAAGACCGACCTGTACGACGCCCTCGCTCTGGACATCAACTACCACGCCGTCTATTCCGCCCTGGGCGATGTGTCCGCGCAAGAGGGCAATTATGCCACCGCTGTCAGGGTCTACCTGCGCTATCTGGATGAGTATCCGGGTGACCAAGCAGTTTCTTTTGCCCTGGGTAAGGCCTATTTGTCCGATTTGCGCTTTCAGGAGGCCGTGCGGGAATGGGAACTGTGGTTGTATTTGCACGGCCCCAGTGAACAGGTCGGCCAGTGGCTGCCCCGGGCTTACTACTTGCACTCACTTGAACTCCAGCGCCAGGGACAGTTCCACCAGGCGTTGGACGCTCACGGCAAAGCTATGGCTGTATCAGGTGGCAATTCCGCTGATTGGCTGGTGCCCGCCCTGGTTGGCGCCGGGGAAACCGCCCGGGAGCAGGGTGAGTTAAATCGCTCGCGGGACTATTTTAACCGGGCACTGGATATGGACCCCTTCAGTGTTGATTCCTACGTGGGTTTGAGCCTGACCTACGCCGCCCTGCAAGATACCATTCAAGCCCATTCCAGTTTGCGCCGGGCGCTCAGTCTGGATGCCGGCCATCCCCGGGCCCGGGTAGTGCAGCTGCGGCTTAGCCAGCCCTGAGATTGATCCCTTACAGACCAGTCAGCCCACAGCCGGTGAGGCGGGTCAGCGCTCGATGGCTCGGCCTGGGACTGTTGGCCCTGGTATCGATCGGTGGGACCTACGCGCCGCAGCACAGTGATTACCGGCCTCCCGATCACACCGCGGACCAGGGTGATTCCCTTCTTTGGGTTGGTATCGACGCCATGTATTCCTATCGCTTTGACCAGGCCCAGGCCGCGTTGGACTCGGTGATTGCCCGCGATCCGGACAACGCCGTAGCCCCATTCTTGGCGGTGACCAACCGCTGGTGGCAAGCGTTGACCGAGCAAGGGGTGGCGGAGTCTTATGAAGCCCTGCTGAGCGCTGTCGATGCTACTATCCCGCACTACGAGGCCATGCTGGAACGAGGCGGCCCTGAGGCCGAACCGTTGCTATTCCTGGGCAGCACCTATGGGCTGCGAGCCCGGGTCGCCCTGGCCCAGAAGCGCTGGACATCGGTGATCTATTCGGGCCTTAAGGGCATTCGGCTAGTGCAGCGGGCCCACCGGCAGGACTCTACCATGGCCGACGCCTGGTTGCCTATCGGGATATTCGACTATTACACCGGAGCCAGTTCCCGGCCGGTACAGATTCTGGCCCGTATGTTCGGCATCCGGCCTGACCGCCAACTGGGTATCGCGGAGCTGGACCGGGCCGTGCGGCAAGCGCCCTTCGCCTGGATAGAGGCCGCCAGCACCCTCTCCATTCTCTACCTGTACATCGAGGGCAATCCCCATGCGGCCTATGGCTATACCGCCCTTTTGGTGGATCATTACCCCGAAAACTATTATTTCAACTTTCTATATGGAGAGGCATTGGTACGCACCCGGCGCCTGGGCCAAGCGCGACAACTAGGGCCCCAACTTGAAGGGCTGATCCAGCGCTCGCATCCCAACCAGCGGCTGGAATGGGAGTTGAAATACGCCGCGCTACAGGCAGCCCTGGCCTGGGAGGAGGGTGATACGGTGCTGGCGCTGGAGCGGGCCCAATGGGTGATCGATAACTACGAGATGGAGTTTGACTGGCACCTGGGGCAAGCCCTGTACCTGCGGGCCACCATCCGGGAGGAACGTGGCGACCTGGCCGGGGCCAGGGCAGACTTCAGGGCTGTGGTCCGGCTGGATAACGGGACCTGGTTGATCCCCCAGGCCCGGACGGCTGTGGCTAGGGTAGAGGCCCGGATATCCCCTCGTTAACCCCCTGGCGGTTGAACTGTGGCAGCATTTAAGTTCCACCACTCACAGCATCATAAACTGAGCGCACCCGAGCGCCGTAAAAGCCTGCCGTGGGAAGGGGTGTTGGAGATCCTGGGGCCGTTGGATGGGCAGGTGATCGTGGACATCGGTTGCGGCCCCGGCTATTTTGCCCTGCCGCTGGCCCGGGCGGCCGGCCCCGGCGGCCGGCTGTATGCCGTTGACACCAGCCAGGAGATGCTCGACTTGCTGAAGCTCGAGATCGCCGACTCCAAACTGGCAAACGTGCAGCTGGTACTTTCTAGTGAATCTTCCATTCCTCTGCTGGATGATTGCTGTGATCTGATCTTTGCCGCCGCCGTATACCACGAATTCGAGGATCGGCCCGCCATGCTGGCGGAAATGCTGCGCCTGGCCCGCCGGGACGCCCGGCACCTGGTGATCGACTGGAACCGGCGCTCAGGGGAGTCCGGACCGCCGCTGGAGCATCGAGTCGCCGAAGAGACGGTGATCGCCGAATATACAGGCGCCGGTCTGAGCCTGGTGAAGCGTTTTGAGCCCGGAGCCGATTTTTACGGGCTGCTCTTCGGCGCGCAATAGCAAGCCTATCTGTTATTGCCCCTCCGGGCAACCACGTGCTGTTTCGCATGGGCGCTGGTGGACCCATGGGTCTCGATCATTTCAATGTTATTGAATGGTTTTGGAGTAGCGCCAAGTATGGGCAGTATCCCTCGCCTACGGCATGGTAACCCATGCGGGGAGTGCCAAAAAAGTTACCCCATATTTTCCCCGGTAAGATTTCATTGCGGTTCAATCACGGGCCAGAGAGCCCCTATCGATTGATTATCAACATGTTATGAAATACGGGAATCAATGCAATTAAAAATTATCTGTTCCGATATACTTGGCATCCCCTTAAAGGCGCAGCAGCTCCCACCGCCGTGATATGCAGCGCCGTCGTCCCCACCGAATAACATAAGATTCAGTCAGTGAGTTTCAAGATACCCCCGGCGCCTCTTGAACGAATGGTGATAGGCTCAATGGCAGAGGGACCAAAGACAGCTGCCATCAATTCACGGTATTCATCGCAATCATCGTTATGGACATAGGATTGTATGGCACCGGCAAATCCACCGCCATGAACCCGGCTGACTCCCCTACCCTGCTCTTCGAAGAACAGCTGTGATAATCCCAGCGCGAACGTGACACCCTGTGCAAAACCATCTGATGCAGGCGGGATCGAGTTCTGCAATATGTTCTGTGATGACAGACCACTGGCTTTTACTTGTCCTAAATAGGCATCGAAATCGCCGGAATCCAATGCAGCCACCATTCGATCAACGCGTTTATTCTCATGTATGAAATGCATGGCCCGCAACACGGGCCTGTCACCTAGCTGCTTACGTAACTGGGGAAGTTTAGAATATATTTCCCCCTCTTCAACTGATCGCAAAAACTCGGCCTGATACCAGTGCGCCACGGCTTTCATCTCGGCAGATATGGTGGCATACGCCTCGGTCAAATCGGCATGGCTGCCACCGGTATTGAGCACCAGCAGTGAGTAACCGGTACCTTCAAAGTCAAATTCATGTTTTTGGATGATGGGCGCCGCCGGATTCAGGAAATCAATGGACAGCACTCCTCCCACTGCGGATGCCGTCTGGTCCATCAATCCGCACGGCTTGCCGAAGTAGGTATTCTCAGCCCACTGCCCGTTCTGAGCGATCCTTTCCGGAGCGATCCCACCGCCATTATAGAGTTCATTAACTATGCAGCCGATCAAGACCTCAAAACTCGCCGAAGATGACAGCCCGGAACCGATGGCAACATTACTTGTGACATGGGCCGTAAAGCCACCCAGTTGTGCACCCATCTCATTTAAGCCTGCCAGTACCCCCCTGATCAGGCTAGTGGAAGTGCCTGCTTCTGACTCCCTGAGGCTGAGATCAGCAATATTCAATTCGAATTGTTCCTCAAAACCGTCAGACTGGATGCAAACTTTCCCATCATCCCGTGGGACCACCGCCGCTAGAGTATCGTTCTGGACAGCAGCACACAACACCTTACCGTGGTTGTGATCCGTATGGTTACCGCCCAACTCTGTCCGGCCGGGAGCAGAGACAAAGGACAGGCGGTCTCCCTCCAAACCAGCTGCAATCCGTACCAACCGGTCGATGACGGTTTCTATGTCGGATTCTGATGAATATAGTTCCTTCAGGATACCAAGATTGCCGTTGGTCGCGATCTTGGATTTGAGCAGGTCAGGGTTCCACTGGGTCATATCTGTCAATTCCGCAAGCGGCGCTCATTCATAGCTGGAAGGTAACGCCCGCAGCTTCTCAGCTGCCATCTCCGGAGTCAAGTCCCGTTGGGATTCCGCCAGCATCTCATATCCCACCATGAACTTTCGAATCGTGGCGCCTCTCAACAGTGGCGGATAGATGTGAGCATGCAGAGTCCACGGTTCCGTAGAGTCATTGATAAAGGGTGCACCGTGCCAGCCCATGCTATACGGAAAGGACACATTAAAAAGGCGGTCATACTTGCTCAATGTGATTTTCAGTATTTCAGCCAGGTCCGTGATACGCTTTGCCCCCATCTCCGGCATCTGTGAGATTCTCTCTTTTGGGAGGATTAATGTTTCAAATGGCCATACCGCCCAGAATGGCACCAGCACTGTCCAGGCATCGTTTTGACTTACGACCCTTGATCCGTCCGCCAGTTCACCCTCGAGATACCGGTCCAGCAGTGCGGTATTATTTTCAGCATAGTATGCGCGTAGAGCACTATCTTCCTTCTTGACCTCCGTGGGCAGGAAGTCACTGGCCCAGATCTGGCCATGGGGATGAGGGTTGGAGGCTCCCATCTGTTCACCCTTGTTATCGAAAATCTGCACCCAGGTATATATCTTGCTTAAATCGATTATTTGATCAATCCAGGTCTGAATAACTGCCTCGATTTCAGATAGTTTGAGTTCCGGCAGGGTGAGATCATGTCGCGGTGAATAACATAGCACTCGGCAGGTACCTTGTGCAGGCTGCCATTGAAAGAGCCTATTTTGGTCGTCCTGGCCGCCTGAATCTGAAGAAGGCAATAAGGCCGGGAAATCATTCGCGAATACGAATGTCCCTTCATAAACTGGATTTCGGGCTCCTCCAACCCTTACACCTCCTGGACACAAGTAACAATCCGGGTCGTGCTGGGGAATGGCCAGCCGGGTCGGAGGCTCCTCCAGCCCCAGCCAGGGCCGGCTGGAACGATGTGCAGAAACCAGGACCCACTCCCCGGTCAGGGGATTGAATCTGCGATGGGGATTATCTCCCGGCGTTTGCATGGATTAATGTATCCTTACCAGAATATCACCTATAGGAGCAGGGTAATGACAATCGCCGTGATTTCAATTCCCACGAATTTACTGCCCGGTTTTGCATCAAAACCTTCCCTTGTGGGCATCACCCGGGGCTCGGAGAGTGGGCTAGTAGTGGCCAAGATCGCCATGATATTAGGGTCAGGATTAAAGTGATCACCGTTCGATTAAGGAATGCCAGGTCGTAAAACGCGAAATAGAGCGTGCCATAGATCGGTGGGGAAGCGACCATAGCTGCCACTCCGCCGTTGGCAGGCGCCTTTTTAACGAATAATCCAAAGATAAAGGCCCACAGAGCATCCGGCGAAATGAAGCCCTGACATTTCAGATCCCCTAATTGAGGGGCAATCAGGTAGCCAACCTTGACGAGAACCACGGTTGCAATACTACCAACTTTCACTTCACGCTCCCGCACGGCAGCCTGTTTGATATGCTTTCTGTATATATCTATGGTAACAATGGCGTCAGCGGAAATGAGCATTGAGGCCGGAGCCGATTTTTACGGGTTGCTCTTCGGCGCGCAATAGTGCCCCCAACCGGTCACCACTGGCCCCAGGGACCGCCGTAGGCCCCCAGGTCATTTCTGGAACCATCGGGATCGTTAAAGGAGGGCTCCGGGTCACCGGCATTTATCGCCACCGAACCGGAATCCAGGTGGAAATCCCCTCGTTGGGGGTCGATGAACAGGGGATCGCCTACTATATTGGTCGAATCCGCAGCTGCCCATTCCGCATCGGTCAGGGAATATAATACTCGAAAGGAAGGATTGGATCCCGCAGCCGAAGGATAAATATTGGCGGCCTCATTTTCAATGATAATTGAATTCTGAACCAACACTGTCCCGATATTTCGAATCCTGGCGATTCCCCCTCCTTGACTGCCGGCTCGATTGCCGTAAATCGTGCTGTTGATGATCTGTACGTCTACCGCCAGCTCGCTAATATAGATACCCCCGCCTATTTTATCAGCGAGATTATTAATTACCACGCAGTTCCGCACTCTGGCCGCGTCCTCCAGGTAAAGGCCCCCTCCATCGCCGTCCCTGGTGTAACTAGCAGCGGCATGATTGTTATCGAGGACGCACTGTCGGATTATTGCGCTCCCGGCCGCATGCACTCCGCCGCCCTGCAAGGAGACTCCATCCCTGATGGTAAAACCTTCCAACAGACCGCCCTTCATCTTCAGCATCACCGCCGGGGGTGGCTGTCTGCCGGGCTCGGTCGGTAAGACTATATGACTAAGGTAGGTTCGCCCCGCTCCCTGCACGCCGATCAGATGGATGGCTTTGTGCGAGAAATCAAGCTGAGATACGAAGTAGTTACCAGGATAAACCAATACGGAATCACCACTGTCGATCAGCGGTGATAGAATTGCAAAGATTAAATTCTCACTTAAAACATGGCCACCCGGGGGATTATCGATTATCAAACTGGTCGTAGGCTGTAACTCCACTACCACCTCGCTATGGCCTAAAGGACCTTGGGAGGATAGCACCAGAATTGTATACCGTAGGCTTTCATCGTCGTAGATTGTATCCTGCCAGGTATTCACGTTGGGACTGGTGATCCTGGTTCGCAGTACCCCCTCGCTGCTGGCGCTGTCCCACGGCTCGATATAGCTGCGGGTGATTTCCAGAGCAGTGAAGTCATCGATACCAACTAGAGGCCATGTTAAGGTAACAAAAGCGGAGTCGATCAATTTTATTGTACTTGTTTGGGCAGTTATTTCAAAGATAGGATCCGCTGAAGTCACGTTTGTATTGAACGGGAACTCACAAGCCAATGAAAACAATACCAGTAGCACCATTGATGATAACAGCCGGTTCACAGTTTGATCCTGAAGGTGATTATCCGCCGGTGCGTTTCATAGTATTGAAATGGGGTAATGCTGTCTGCGGGTAGGTTCTGGGCCAGCACCGGCTGATCTGAAAAAAGGTTTCGGATAGTATATGAAAGACTTAGTTGGACCCGCCCGAAACGGTAACGCAGACGGGCATTTAAATTGCTGCTCTCCCGGGTGGTCACCAATTGAGAGCCCACAAATCCATTTAACAAGATAAACTGGGGGCCGTCGCGGTAATAATCATAGGCCAGAACCAGCCATGGCAAGTTGATTTCAAAAAGATATGTCAGGCGGGATTCAGGCTTATTGGGATGGATCAGAGGATTATCGAGATTCAAATGTTGATAGGCTACCCGTCCTCTGAGGCGACGATTGGCCAGACTATATCCCATTGAAAGCTCGTAGCCTGAAATCTTTGCAGTAGGCACATTTAATGGCCGGGGGGGTTCATACTGACTGTAGGAATAGGCGATTTTGTTGGAATAATAGTTTACGAACAGGCTGGTTGTAAAGTTCAGCTCCATATCCGCATAGAGGTACTCCCGGGGACGAACGAATAATTCCAGGCCGATGTCGGTTGTGCTCAGATGCTCATTTTTCAGAGGCGGCGCCGGCATCTGGGGATCTTGATAGTTGGCCCACAGCGCCAGGTCGCTCAGGCTGGGCGGACGTTGGTTCCGTCCCTGATTCATAAAAACATTGTAGATCAAGGAGGGAGTTCGTCCCTCGATCCGGACGCCCAGGCGGCCCGTATTTGAATAGCCGGTAATTTCATTGTCAAAAGTAACTTCGGTATCGATTTCGGTCTGATTGTCAATCTGATGGGACCACCCGGCGCTATATTGATGATCGGTCTTGAACCGGTCGCTGCGCAGGCTCAGTTCCCATCGGATATGGGACACGACGGGATGTACGTCATCGCTCAAAATACGGATTACGGCGGTATAGCCCGTATTGGTCCTACGGAGACTGCTCTTGGCCAGGTAGTTGGCATCCAGGATTGAATTATAAAGTAGATCCTCTTCTTTGAACTGCTGCAGTTCGTAATCTACCTGCAGGGTACTGCTCAGGCTCCTGTTAACGATCTGGTGTGCGATCCGGCCGGTAATATTTTCTTCTGATAGATCCCGCTCCAGGCTGGTAAAGAAATGGTCCTCCCATTCCCATTCCCGATGACCGTAGAAAAATGTCCAATCGGGGGAAGCCAGCAGGGAGCCACGGTAACTCAGGTTGGTGAAAATGGTATTGTCACTCTGGGCCACTCTACCGCTGGCCAGCTCGAGGAAGTTATCCATGCGGTATCGTTTGGCAGACAGAACGCCCCGCTGCGGATAGGCGGCGCCGGCCAGGGAGCTGAAGATGCTGGTGTAGATGGAACTGCCATCATACCG
>JADFMC010000365.1 GCA_022564085.1 Fidelibacterota bacterium
TCAGTAGCACCTCCTGAATCGATACCACCCGGTCGTGCTCCGCCATCTTAAGTAACTGGTGCTCCATCAGGATCCGGGGCTGTTGGGCGTATCGCAGGCGGCCCTCCAGCTCCAGCCCCAACTGCAACAGTGTGATCAGGTCGGCCGAGGTGAGATCGTCCGCCGGCGGCACCAGGCTCCCCTTCGAGGTGAGCTTGGCATCCCCGGTTTCCAAGGTCAGCAGCGCGTCCCGCAGGTATTGATTAAAGCCCTGGCACACTTCTCTAATGTCATATCCGCCCTCGAACATTTCTGCCACCTGCGCCAATACTCCCCGGTGGTCATGCCGGGCGATACAATCCAGCAGCTTGGCAAAAAAACCATCGTCTATTAAGCCCAGAATCGCCGCCACCGCCGCCTCATCAATGTTATCGGGCTGGTAGGCGATGACCTGGTCCAGCAGGCTCAGGCCATCCCGAACGCTGCCATCGGCCTTTTGCACCAGAGTCTGTAGAGCAGTTCCCTCGAAAGTGATCCCTTCCCGCTCTAAAATCCCCCCTAAGTAATCAGCCAGCTCGGACGTGGCTACCCGCTTGAAGTCGAAGCGCTGCGTACGGCTGAGGATTGTAGCCGGCACCTTCAGCGGATCGGTGGTGGCTAAGATAAACTTGATGTGCTCCGGCGGTTCTTCCAGCGTTTTTAACAGGGCGTTAAATGCCTGGGGGGTCAGCATGTGCACTTCGTCGATGATGTAAATACGATACTTGCCCGTGGTGGGCGGATATTTGACCGCCTCACGCAGTTCCCGAATTTCATCGATGCCCCGGTTGGACGCGCCGTCAATCTCCAACACGTCCAGGTTATTGCCGCGAGTGATTTCGATGCATATCCGGCACTGATTGCACGGCTCCAGCTCGTTAGGCTGGAGGCAGTTCAGCGCCTTGGCCAATAGCCGGGCGGTGGTGGTCTTCCCTACACCCCTGGGACCGGTGAACAGGTAGGCATGGGCCACCCGGTCCTTCCGCAGGGCGTTCTTTAGGGTATGAGTAACATGTTCCTGGCCGATCAGCTCTTTAAATAGCTGCGGCCGGTACTTTAAGGCGAGCACCCGGTAGGTCATGCCAGGGCGCTCCCGGTTGCCGGGCGACGGCCGCAATACCCAATCGCCTCGGTTAATCGATTACGATTTGAGATGGCCGTTACCACGAGGATCACCCCTGACGCCAAATAACCTGCATAGCGCCCTCCCAGCCGATTGTCGGCCGGGCAGGAAACAGCCGGTTTTGGCGGCAGTATTATTACTGGATTTGAATCCCGAGCCATGATGTACGAATTGATCACCGGGAACGTGGAGTTGAAGGGAATCGAACCCTCGACCTCAGCGTTGCGAACGCTGCGCTCTCCCAACTGAGCTACAACCCCATTGCTGTGGGCCTGCGCCGGTAAATTAAATTGCTGGTGATCAGATTGCAAGGCGGTTGGCATCCTCCGTGAATAGCTGTGGGTCAGGCTTCCTGGCCGGCGCCGGAGGATTCCGGCTTATCCTGGTCCATAGCCTCCAGGCGCTTTTCGTACTCGCTCATTTCCGACAAGTCCAGACCATCAGTTTCGGCCTCCGCTTCCGGCTCCTCCCCCTGCTCCATTAGCGATTTAAGCCGCCCGAAGTCCTCTTTCGACTGGTCGACCATCTCAGTGAATAGAGTGCCCACTTCGGTGTTGAACTCCTGGATGGTGGTTTCCAAGCGGCTGATCAGCTCTTCGAATGCGATCTGTCCGTATTGTTCCAGGATTGGTGCAGTGAGCTTGATCAATTTCTTCTGGATTTGCTCACGGTTATTTGACTGTCGGAACAGTTCTTCCTCCTGGGTGAATTCCTTACCGCCCCGTCCTTTGCCCCTGGCATCGGAGCCTTTATCGCCATCCTTTCTGCGTCGGGAGATTGCGCGCTGAGCCATCATGATCCTCCGAATTATCTATTTATTCTTGGCGGCGGATAAGGTGCCGTAGGCCGCCACAGCGCTGCCGATGCCCATCAGAGGTACCGACAGGTAGGCCCAGGAATGCCCACCCGTGCGCACCGCCAGATACACCCCCAGAACCATGCCCAGGGCAAACCCCAGCAGGGTCAAACCAAAAACGATAGTGGCGAAGCCTTTGAATGACATAATCAGTTAAACGTTAGGATAGTATAGGTTGT